>JAKAGP010000045.1 GCA_021825785.1 Nitrospirota bacterium | reverse complement strand
GGCATACGCCTCATCGTGCAGCCGGAGTCCATCAGCAACACGGTAAGCGTATACGGGCATATAAAGAACAACCCGAAGATGCAGATCCCAAAGGGCCGGGAAGGCACGGACTCCCTGCTGGAGCAGCTCTTTTCGTATGGCAGCACCACGCTTGGGAGGATAGCGTTTCAGAAGGCCCTGGACGATATCGGGGCAACCGAGTCGGCGGGCTCCAATTTTTCCTTGAAGGTATTGCCGGGCCATTTCGAACGCGGCGTCCAGCTCCTTGCAGACAACGAGCTGCGTCCGGCCCTTCCACAGAATGCCTTCAACACGGTGCGGGCCCAGACGGCCGCCTCCCTCGCGGGCGAAATCCAGAGTCCCCGTTTCCTGGCAAGCCAGGCCCTGAAGGAGGGCCTGTTCCCGAAGACCGATCCCAGCCTGCGGTATGCAACGCCCGGGAGCGTTTCGGCGCTGACCCTCGACGATGTGAAGCGCTATTATTCCAGTGTCTTCAGGCCCGATATGACGACCATAGTGGTGGCCGGCAGGATCACCCCGGCGGAGGCCCGCAAGGTGATCTGGAAGTATTTCGCCAATTGGAAGGCCACGGGGCCAAAACCGGATACCGTGCTGCCCCCGGTGCCAAATAACAAGCCGTCCTACCTGACGGTGCCCGATGCCAGCCGCGTGCAGGATGAGGCAGTCATGGCGCAGACACTGCGCCTTACGCGCATGGACCCGGATTATTACGCCCTGGACCTTGGCAACAACGCCCTTGGCGGCGCTTTTTATGCGACAAAGCTCTACAGGGATCTCAGGGAACGCACCGGGCTGGTTTACTTTGTGGATTCCGAACTCGATGCCGGAAGGCGCAGGTCCGTATACCTGGTGGTCTTCGCGTGCGATCCGGACAAAGTCTCCAGGGCGACCGCAATAATCCGGAGGGACCTTGTCCTGATGCAAAAAACCGTCATCCCGAAAGACCAGCTTGAGCAGACCAAGGCATTGGTCCTGAGAAAGATCCCGCTTGCGGAATCGAGCGTCGGCCAGATAGCCGGCGGCTTCCTGGCCCGGACGGACCTCGGCCTGCCGCTTGACGAGCCGGTGCGGGCCGCAAGAATATACAAAAAGCTTACCGGCGCGGATATCCGGCGGGCGTTTTCAAAATGGATGCGTCCCGGCGGCATGGTCCAGGTAGTAAGGGGCCCCGCCCCCAAATAGGTTCTGGGGCATCATCCCGCATACGCCATATTTTTGTTGAAGGACAACGGGAGATTTTTCGCGCGGCGGATACCGTGAGCATACAAAAAAACAGGGACATTTCGATTGGAAACGCTTATAGCGCATTTCCCATACCTGGGGATATTCATTGTCCTTGTGCTTGGCGGGCTCGGATTTCCATTCCCTGAAGGCGTCACGCTCATAATCTGCGGTTTTTTGACGGGCACAAAGGTAACAGAGCCTCTTCCGATCATCCTTGCGGCCTATTCGGGCGTCCTGACGGGAGATTTTCTCTCATTTTATATGGGAAGAAAATATGGACGCTCCATCCTTTCCAGCAGCAGATTTAAAAAGATCCTGCCGCCGGCTAAGCTTGCCGCCTTTGAAAGCAGGTTCAACAGGTTCGAGGTCCCTTTCATGATGCTTGCGGGCCGCCTGATCAGCGGCGTCTTCCTCGTTGCAGGCATTACCGGAGTTCCCCGGCAAAGGTTTCTTGCCGCGGATGCCATCTCCGCCTTTGTGGCTGTCATTATCTGGTTTGCAATCGGATACGCGGGCGGCAGCAGTTTTACGGTCATAAGGGCCGGCATCGTCAAGATAGAGCACGTGGCCGTCCTGTTGTCCCTGATTTTTGCGGTTGCCATATTGCTTTATGTGCACTTCAGGTCCAGAGGCGGCAACAGGCATCCCATGGCTTGATAAACAGGGGCTGCGGTGATACAAATTTAGAAAGAGGCCTTTATGAAAAGGGAGGAGATGACAAAAGAGCAGCTCATGGAAGAGCTGGAGGCGATGCGCCGGCATAGGGAGGAGGTAAAAAACTGCAAAAAGGAATTCGAGAGCACACAGTCAAGATATCAAAAACTCCTGGACGCGGCCCCCGATCCCATGATATTTACAAACCCGGATTACGAGATTATTTTCGTAAACTCCCAGGCGGAGGACCTGTTCGGATACACACAGCAGGAGATGGTCTGCAAACACCTGGACATGCTCATACCGGCCCGGTATCGCCGGGTGCACAAGGGTTACGTGAAGGAGTTTTTCTCAAACCCCCGGAGGCGACTGATGGGGGCCGGCCTGAAGATTTTCGCCATCAGAAAAGACGGAACGGAATTCAGGGCGGACATCAGTCTAAGCCCCATGAGGCTAAACGGCGATCTGATCACGGTGGCCGCGATAAGGGACATCACCGAACGGGTCCGGGAGCAGGAGCTGATAGAGAAGAATTATTTTGTCCAGAAGGTCGTGGATTCCATCCTGAAGATGTCGCTTGAAAACATCCCGCTCGTGCAGAAGATGGCCGGGGCCCTGGACCTCGTCCTGTCATTCCCGTATATGTCGCTTGGGCGCAAAGGGGCCGTTTATCTGGTTTCTGGCGATAACAGGGACCTGGTGCTCGCGGTGGAACGCGGGCTGGATGAGGGGCAGCGGGAGGCATGCCGGAGAATCCCCCTCGGAAAGTGCCTCTGCGGCAAGGCGGCCGCGGAATGCGCTTTGTTGTTTACGGATTGCCCCGGCGAGGACCATGAACCTCAGTTCGCTGGGTTCCCCCACGGCCACTACTGCGTGCCGATTGTTGCGGGAGGCGAAAAACCGCGGCCTCTGGGGCTGATAAACGTATATGTGCGCGAGGGCCACAAGCGAGATCCGGATGAGGAGGCGTTTCTTACGGCCGTTGCGGACATCTTCGCGGGAATGATCGTGCGTGAGATGGCCGAGCGGGAAAAAGACAGGCTGCAGGCAAACCTCGCCCAGGCAGAAAAACTGGCCGCCCTTGGAAGGGTGGCCGCGAACGTCTCGCACGCGATCAGAAACCCCCTCACTTCCGTGGGCGGCTTCGCGAAGCGGCTGCAAAAAATGCTGCCGGACGGGACCTCGGGGAAAGAATACGCCGGCCTGATCGCATCGGAGGTGTCCACGCTCGAAAGCATCCTCAGAAACGTGCTTTCCTTCTCGCGGGCCGCCCCGCCAAAGCTGGAGGGCCACGATATCCGCGGGGTCATCGATTCCATCCTTGCGCTGCATGAAGACGCCTTAAGGCGGCATTCGATAACCCTGGAGAAATCCTACTCCCGGGTACCCGAAGTCCGCATTGACAGGGAACAGGCCCAGGAGGCCATTGAAAATATCATAGTAAACGCCATCGACGCCATGCCTTCGGGCGGCAAGCTCTCAGTGGAGCTGGCCATAACGGCCATCGGAGGGAAACCCCATGTCACGGTAAGGATAAAGGACACCGGGCAGGGCATGGACGAGGAGTTGCTGGAGAAGATCTTCGAGCCATTCTTTTCCACAAAGGCGGTCAAGGGCGGGGCCGGACTGGGCCTGCCCATCAGCAAAAAGATAATGGAGGACCATGGCGGCTCCATTTCCGTGGAAAGCAAGCCCGGGCAGGGCACCGCTTTCTCGCTTAATTTCCCCCTCCGGACACCGGCCTGATGGCTCCGGGCCCTGTTTTCTGCTAATTATTAAGTATGGCGGCGCGTCTTCGCTTCGGGCAGTTCAACATTAGAGACCTGACAATGGAGAAACTGCTGGACCCGGGGAACCCCCAGGCGCTGGCGGCTGCCAGGATCATAAAAAGATTCTGCCCCGATGTGCTTTCCATAGACGAGATGGAGGCAGAGCCAGCCGCACCGGCGGCCTTCGTGGAGAATTTCCTCAAAAAAGGCGAAAACCCCGTCGATTACCCCTATTTCCACATCGGGCAGACGAACTCCGGCATCCCCACCGGATTCCCCCCGCCCTACGACTACAGGGGCTATGGCCGCTTCAGGGGGCAATACGGAATAGCATGCCTGAGCAGGCTGAAGATCGTCTTCGACGGGATCAGAAATCTCAAGGACGCCGCCTGGAGGAGCCTGCCGGAGAGCTATTGCGATGAGGCCGACCGATGCCGGCTTAAACAGGGATGCCCCGATGACTTTCCGCTTTGGAGCAACGCCTTTCTCGACATCCCAATCGAAATGGAGGAGGGGACCGCCCTTCACGCGATACTGGTGCACCCGACCGTACCCCTGCGGGCCTATGTCAACCTGAGGAGAAACGCGGACCAGATGAGGTTTTTAAAAAACTATATAGACGGCCTGGCGGCGGACGGCTCATCCCCCGGAGAAACGCCTTTCGTGGTCATAGGGGACCTTAACGCGGACCCCGACGCCGGCATCGGGACGAATGAGGCCACGAAGAGGCTCCTTGAAGACAGCAACATCACCTACCGCAAGACGGACCGGGCGACATTCCTGGAGGGCGGGGGAGTTGAGCCGCCCCTTGAGAAGAGGCCGGGACTGCGTGAGGCCAGGCTCGATTACATCCTGCCTTCAAGCAGGTGCTTTAAATTGTACGGGCCGGAGGTGTTCGCCCCGGAGGGCACCGCCTGGTGGCCGGTGGCGCGCCTCGCCTCGGACCATTTTTTCGTCTATGCGGACTGCGAATTCATTTGACGGTTTTCAGGCGTTTATGGTATTCTGGATTTAGCCTAACTGCTGGAAACTATTGGTTTTTGGGGAGTCGTCTAAGGGCAAGACGGCAGACTCTGGATCTGCTTATAGGGGTTCGATTCCTCTCTCCCCAGCCATTTTTTGCTCTTTCGAAGGTCCCATCGTCTAGAGGCCTAGGACGTGGCCCTCTCAAGGCTAAAACACGGGTTCGAATCCCGTTGGGACCGCCAAGTTTTCTCAGAAAAATCAGTAAGTTAGCTAACATGTGCACCAAGGGCCTCATCCTGCTGTCGTAGAATTGTCGTAGTTTCCAATCGGGAGACCGCCTCGCGAAGGTTCTCCACGTTCAGGTGCGCATAGCGTTTGGTCATCCTCAAGTCCCGATGACCCGCGAGTTTTGCTATCGTGTGCAGGTCAACGTTCCTCTGGCGAAGCGCCGAACAGTAGCAATGCCTGAGGTCGTGAAACCTGAAGTTCGTTATCCTGGCCGCCTTGAGTGCCTGCCTGAAGGCCCGCTGAACCTTAACCGGATACAATGGCTCTCCTTTGTCATGGAATACGTGCCTGCCGAGGCTCTTTACCCTCTGAAAGATACAGAGTTCCCTGTATACATTCTCAGGAAAGGGAATGCCAAGGTATTCGTCATTTTTCATCTTCTCTGCCTCAATGGTGATCATCCTGTTCATCAGGTCAATTTCACGCCATTGAAGGCTGCAAAGATTTGAAAGGCGAAGACCAGTCCCAAGAGCGGTGATGACAAGACCGTGGAGCCATTTGTCTTTTGCCTCATCAAGGGCCTTGAAGAGCCTCCTGTGCTCGTCCTCAGACAGATAACGGACCCTTTCGTTTCGGACCTTGGGTAGTTCAATGTCGGAAACTGGATTCTCCAGCTTCCATTTCCATTGTTTCCTGGCGACGTTGAACATCCGCCTGAGGATCCCCAGTTCCTTGACGATGGTTGCCGGCGACGTGCCCGCAGTCCGCCTGTGCTGTTCGTATCCGCCAACATTGTCCCCGACATGCTTAAGGGTCGCATTCTCGCCGAAATATCTGTAGAGATGGCTAAAGATAGTCCTGTCCCTCGCCTTCTGATAATAGTCTTTAAGGCTGGTGTACTCGCTCTCGTAGCGGACAATCATGTCCTTTAGCAGTTTCTTCAAGATTTCTTTCCTGAAGTAATCGCCATCGATAATTTCGGCGACAATCTTTGCGTACCGTTCCTCGGCAACCCTCTTCACCTTTGTATCGAGGGAACGCTCGATACGTTTTCCGTCGTATTGCTTGATCATCCAGTAAGTGTTGCCTTTCTTGTAGATGCCCATTAATACTGACCTCCTTTCCGGGCACCGGCAACGGTTCCAGCAACTGAATTATACCTCTTCAGGGTTTCCTCCTTCCAGGATTTGAGCCAGGCATGAATTTCCTCGGAATCGAACCGGAGAAGGGCCTTCCGGCCCGCGCCTATCTTGATAGACGGGATATGCCCGAGTTCAGCCCAGCTATATACTGTTTTGGGCGAGCAGGAGACGATTTCAGCTACCTGTTCGGCAGTGAGGAGTCTCCGCCCGGCATTTCCATTGGATGACGATTTTTCATCTTGTTCTTTCGGCAACTGAAGTACCTCCCGTCTAAAGCTATTGATTATCTTTCCGCGGGCCTGACGTCCTTGACCTTCGAGCCCTCAAATACTTCCTTGACACTATGTACCTGCTTAAGCCCTTCCTTGCTGATGCCCTTGAGTTTGCGCACCTCGTCGGCGGTATAGATCGGCTCCGCAGTGCCCTCATTTTTGAGCGCCCAAATGTCCTCGTCGGTATCGACAATCCACAGGTATGCCTGGAGGATGTTCGAATAGATTTTGTAGGCGGCTTTTTCGGCCGGAATGATCTTTCCCTTATTTATGAGCATCAGGGCCTGGTCTTTGGCAAGCGTTATAATCTGGCCAGCCCGAACCTCCATCTCGCCCCGGTCCGTCTTGGCCTTGAAGCCGGTCAAAACCCTGTAAGTCATTCTTTCACCTCCAATACGTTTATGACTTCACTTTTGTTGTCTTTTTGGGGACCGCTTTCCGCGAAGGATGCCAAATTTGCCGAAGAGTGCCATATATATTTATTGGCATCCTTGGGGCTCTCTTGGCACTCTTCGGCACTAAGGCGCCAGACCCACCCACCTCCGAATTCCGGCTTTTCCGACCTGACGGCAAGCGCCTTCTTCGCCCTCATGAGTGTCCTTCCCGAAATTCCCGCCCTTTTTGCCTGCCTCAGGACCTCATTGGCGTTGACAGACCCGGCTGAAAGGGTCTCTAGGAGAAAATCCTTCGCCTCGTCAAAAGCAGACCTTTCCTCCGGCGTTTGGGGCGCTGCCAGTAAGGCGTCGGCCGTGTGGTTGCAGGCACCGCCCCAGGCGATTTTGGGCACGCCATCATGGTTTTCGATTACATAGGTAAGCGAGGGCGGCAAAGGCGCAAGATTGCACTTTATCCCTGCCACGATGCGCTTGTCCTCGTTATCCGGGTCTTTCGCGATCAGGAAGCCCATGCGGGCAAGGCCGATGAAGCCGATAGACCCTCCGCCACGGTAAACGCTGTGGGACGCCGAGGATTTGTTCAGGTGCCGGATAACCAGAACGGCATCGTTCTTTTCCTCTGCCATTCTCACAAGAGGGGCCAGCCCTTGCCGTATGTCCTGGTCTTTCCAGGAATTGACGTCGCCCATGTATGCCATGAGCGGATCGATTACGAGGAGCCTGGCCTGGACTTCATCGCACGCCCTGGCGATATGGTCAATGTCGGAGATCGTCGGAAGACGGAGATTTCCCTTGGCGTCCGCGATGCCTTGAAGCGCTGCCACCTGTGACTTGTCGCCGCCCGCGGCCTCCAGCCTGGGGACGATAGTATCGGCGAGCCCGTCTTCAAGTGCCAGGATGACAGCGCCGCCAGAAGCGCCCGTGCTTCCGTCTGGCATCGGAAGGCCCTTGGTTACCCGGGCAATCAGGTCGATGGCAAAGAGCGATTTCCCGTTTCCTGGATCGCCGTCAATAAGGGTAATCTTCCCAAGGGGGATATAGGAATGCCAAAGCCATTGCACTTTTTCAGGCTGAACAGAATCGAGCCGGACGAGACCGGACACCGTCTTGCTATGGTGTTTTTCAAATATGCTCCTGACAGTCCTTTCAACGTTCCCGATATCATCCGGAGGTTCATTTTGTGAATTCCAGAGCTGTGCCATCCTGAGACATTCATCAACGGGCACGCCGTCAGCGACCCAAGAGCCCACAAGTCTTGTCAGGCTGCCATTTCTGGATCCTTTTAGGACTCCTTTGTAAAGGTCTCTGAGCGGTGTTTTATCTTGCGGCCTCTGTGCGAGGATCATCGAGGGCAGTTCGGCCAGGGGCAGATCATCGAGCCCTTTCCCTTCAACCCACTGATAGCGGTTTCCTGAAGCATGGACTGAAGGGGGAGCGACAACATATCCGCCGTCTCCGCGCAGATCGATGCCAGGCAGATCGTCGCGCTTCTGAAAGTTCCTCACGCCGGCACTGTAACGGTAATAGGCGTGGTATCCCTTCCCGGTCTTCACAAGAGGCGTGGGAGGAAAGCCATGGGCCTTTGCGAACTCCACGGCCTCAGGGCCATCAAGGTCAACAACAGCAATGCCGGATATAACCCCTGTTACAATTCCGATACCATTACGGCTTCCGTTCCCAAACCATGCTCTTATTTCCTCGTCTGTTGCCCTCCGCTCCTGGAACTCTTTCCATGAAGAAAGAGCAGGCCGTTTTGTGCCCCTTGTAACAGGGATTATGGAAAACCCCCGCGACAGATAACTCCTGGCCCAGTCCAGCGTTGGTAGGCCTTCTGCGGATTGCTTCAAATTCCTGTTCATGCGAGTTGTTCTCTTAAGTATTAATAGCGAGGGGGGCAACCCCTCCTCTCAAAACCACCACGGTTTTCCGTGGTATTTCCGTGGGTATTTCCGTGGGTTTTCTGGCCATTTTTAGAAGGCAAGGGGTTGCCCCCCTTGCTATTTATATTTAGGGGGTTTGAAAGATACCAAAAACGTAGTTTGTTTCTTTTTGAAAA
>JAKAGP010000044.1 GCA_021825785.1 Nitrospirota bacterium | reverse complement strand
GCTCACCCCATACGACGTTCTCAGGCTTAAAAAGCGTCTGGGAATGACCTCCGGAGAGTTCCTTGATAAATACACGGTGGTGCGCGTGGACAAGCAGTCCTCACATCCGTATGCCTTCCTTAAGATGATGGAGGAGTCCTCCAGGAAATGCCCGTTCGTGACAGTTCCGGACGGCTGCACGGTGTATACGGACAGGCCGGTAAGCTGCCGCTATTATCCCATAGGGCAGGGGACGATCAAAAAAAACGATGATAAGGGCGGGATCCTGCACGAGGAGTTCTATTTCTTCGTGAAGGAAAAACACTGCAAGGGTTACGAGGAACAGACCGAATGGACCATTGATTCCTGGAAAGACGACCAGGAGATAACCCAGTACGACGGCATGAACCGGGAATGGAAGCAGCTCCTCATGCGCAGGAACCTGCCCGGCCAGCCTATGCTCAATGATAAAAAGAAGATGCTTTTTTTCATGTCCAGCTATGACCTGGACAAGTTCAGGGAATACGTGCTTGGCAGCCGCTTCCTTGAGATATTCGACATCCCGCAAGCAGAGGTCGAAGAGATAAAGGCCTCCGAAGAGGCGCTCATGAAGCTTGGTTTCAAGCACCTTAAATTCATCCTGGGGCTGGAGCAGACGCTCAATGTTAAACAGGAAGTGCTGAAGGAAAGAGAAGCCATGACGAAGGCCGCCAAGGCCGCGAAGAAGGAACAGAAGTAGCCGGTCCGCCCCTTTTCGGGCGGACTTTTTTCCAATAAATTGGCACTTAAGAACCGCCCTTCATATCGCGCATGGCAGACCGGAAACACGGAAGCCCACCCTCCTGTGAAAGATCCCCCGCCTTTGCATGATCCGATGAAAAGATGCCGGACCGGATTGCCGGTCCTCCAGGGTATCCTGCCGGTTAAACGCTCCCTGGTGACGGCGGACATTGCCGCCGGCGTCACGCTTGCCGCCCTGGCCATACCAGAGGTGATGGGTTATGCAAAGATAGCGGGCACCCCGGTTATCGCCGGTCTTTATACCATGCTTGTCCCGATGCTTTTGTTCGCGCTTTCGGGCTCCTCCAGGCACCTGGTCGTAGGGGCGGATTCCGCCACCGCCGCGATCCTCTTTGCGGGTTTGAGCGGCATGGCAACCCCTGCCTCCGCGCAGTGGATGGCTTATGCGGGCGTGCTTGCGTTCATGTCGGCGGGGCTTCTTCTTATGGCGCGGGTCATCCGCATCGGCTTCCTTGCCGATTTCCTGTCCCGGACCGTTCTGGTAGGCTTTCTCACCGGTGTGGGGGTGCAGGTCGCATTAGGCGAGATCCCCGGTATGCTGGGTTTCTCCGCACACGGCAGGGGCCTTATCGGAATGATGATAAACGCTTCCGGGCGCATCAGCCATGCAAGCGTTTATAACCTTCTGGTTTCTGCCGGGACACTGCTGACCATCGTTGTTTCAGGCAGGATATCGAAGAAGATCCCGGGGGCGCTGATGGCGGTCATCGGCTCCATCGCTGCCAGTGCGCTGTTTCACCTGCAGGGACACGGCGTGCACGTACTGGGCGTCATACCTGGCGGACTGCCCTCTGTCGCCTTTCCCCGGATCCAATGGAAGTGGGACCTGATAGACCGGCTTTTGCCCATTGCCTTCTCCATGTTCGTCGTTATCCTGGCCCAGAGCGCGGCCACTTCCAGGGCATACGCCGCCAGGCACAATGAACGGTTCAACCAGAATATAGATCTGCTGGGCCTGAGTCTGGCCAATATCGGCGCGGGCCTGTCGGGCGCCTTCGTTGTGAACGGCAGCCCCACGAAGACGCAGATGGTGGAGACGGCGGGCGGGCAAAGCCAGCTTGCGCAGATAACGGCAAGCATTTTCGTTTTCCTGGTGCTCCTGTTCCTGACGGCCCCTCTTTCTTACATGCCGGGCGCCGTGCTTTCCACGGTGGTTTTTCTCATAGGCCTCGAACTGATAGACATCAGGGGCATGCGCAGGATTTTCTTCGAGCGGCCGTGGGAATTCTGGGTGGCGCTCATCACCGCCCTCACCGTGATATTCGCGGGCGTAGGGGAGGGCATACTTGCCGCCATGTTCCTCTCCATTGTGGCCCATACACGCCATGGCTACCGGCCCAAAAACTCCGTGATCAAAACGGACGAGAACAAAAGGTTCATGCCTGTGCCGGTGTCCTCTCCGGAGCAGCTGGCCCCCGGGCTTATGGTTTACCGGTTTACGCACTCAATGTACTACGCGAACACGGAACAGCTTTCCCGGGAGGCAGGCGATCTGGTGAAAGGGGCGAAACCCCGGCTGCGCTGGTTCTGCATCGATGCGGGCGCGATCGACGATGTGGATTTTTCCGCGGCGGAAACGCTGCGCCAAATCGCGGAAGACCTGAAGGGCCGAGGGATACGCCTGGTGCTGGCAGGGGTCACAGACCACGTCCATGAGGAGTTGGACCGCTCTCAGCTCACCCAATTGACCGGCAAGGACTCCTACTACATTACGATCCTTGATGTCCTCAAGGCATATCAGGCGGAAGCGGCGCAGAACGCGCAATGATGGCATCGGAGGGTGTGGGCCCTTCCGCGCCTTCAGGCTTTTTGCGTGATAAAACGGGGCAGCAGGGATGCGATCTCTTTTTCCCTGTTCATGATATAGTGGGCAATGCGCTCCTCATCCCCCGGATGGATATCCAGTTGAACGCCGTAACGGTAAGCCCCAGCCGCGGCCAGCTGATACAGTATTTTCCCGTAACTAAGGACAGTATTTCTCTCCCCTGGCAAGACAACGGTGAACCCGTATACGCCGCCTGTTATTAGTTCGGTCCCTGTTTCAAAACGCAGTCCGTCAATGCTGATATCAACCACCCGGCACTCGGTTGTCCGCTCGTTTTTCCTTAGAATATAAAGCAGTACCGGATTTTTCCGGCCGGGTTCCACGCGGATATTTCTTCTTTTTTCCTCAAAAAGGGTATCGGGCACGGTTATACGCAGGCTGTCCGTACCGGTCGTAAGCACGGTCGAAACGGCGTCAAAGTTCTGATCGCGATGGGAAAGGACCAGCTTGATCTGAGTATTCTCCCTGATTATTTCTGAAAACACCTTTGGAGTAAACCTGTGCATGACAATTTCCTGGTCATTTAAAGACTCCATACGGCAAAGCCCCCTTGCCGTCACGGGTTCCCCGTCTTCAAGAATGCTTACGGACACTATCACGGGGATCTCCGCCCGAAGGATATATTCCAGAACCTGTTTTATCCGGGAAGTATCCTTTACCTGCACTCCGGCATGGTAAACCTTGAATTCGCTGGCGGCCATTTCAGTTGCCGTGTCATGAACGGAAACAGGCCTCGTGTCACGCTCCAGGTACCTTTGCGCGATGAAATTTACTACCTCTCTTATTTCCGATATTTCATTTTTCTGTATGTCCAGTATCAAGGCCCTGTATCTCTTAAGCTGTTCCTCTATTATCGTGGGCTCAGGTGAAATGAATATGAAAGGCCCCATTATCCCCTTTGCCTTTGCCAGCGCAAGAAACCCGATATAATCTTCAGGAAGATCGATCAGGGCCATGTCCCCTGGTACGGCCCCGTGGAGAGACGAACTTTGGATCTCATTTGGCGAACGGATCTCCAGATCGAACTCTTTGCCGGGGAAAAAAGTTTCCCCCAGTGTCTTGGTAGTCCATATTCTCATATCTCTATTTTACAAAATCGGGGAATGGATTTTAAAACAATTTTCTTTAAGAAAGGCTTGCGGCTTTAGAGGCGTCCTCATCAGGAGACAAAAATTCCCCTTTTTCACCATTTCTTCATGCATATAGTTTAAGCAGCAGTTTCACCCGCACCTGCGGCAGCGGCAATGATCATTTTTGTGCCCCTTTAAGGAGAATTCTGCCTTATTTGATTCACCAGTATGAAGAGATCGTTTTAATCCCCATATCCTGAACAGGGGATACAGACCAGCTTTCCCTCCGTGGTGAGCCTCAGTTTGTTTACGAACGTCAGTTCGCCGCAGTGCTCACAGCGCTCAGCCTCAAATATGTTTTTTCCTTTTTTCTGCTGGACCCCAACTGTCTTAATCTCGCTTATATCGAGCAACTCCTCTTCAGGGAGGGAAAGCACCTTCTCCACCAGAGGATCTGTTATCTCGCACGGCAACGGCTATCGCAAGCTCAAAGTTATTGCTTGCCGCGGTAAACGCCAAAGTGGCCGTCTTCTCATAGTCCGCCCCGATCTTCCTGCCAAGATAAAAGGAGACCAGGAACATGACCACAAAATAGATGAGGAGAGGGACCGCGACACGCAGAACGTCAAACGGGAGCCTGACTATGTAATTGCCCTTGAGTGAAAACATTACGACTATCGTAAAAAGCAGGAATATGAGGGTGACGGGGCTTATCCTTGGCATGAACTCCCGCCTGTACCATTCGGGGCCCTTTGTCCTTATCAGGGTTAACCGCGTAATCAAACCAGCCAGAAACGGGACGCCCAGATAGATGAAAACGCTCTTTGCGATCTGTCCTATCGTGACGTTTACGATCGCGCCTTTAAGCCCCAGCCATGACGGCAGCACGGTGATGAATACATATGCGTACACGGAAAAGAAAAGCACCTTTATCCGGGGCGGGGTGGCCGGGCAGGTGGCCTCCGCGTTTCCGCAGAGCGTTATTGCCATTTCTTATCCGTCCCCTCCCGTTTTTTATGCTCTGAAAAACTTGCCTGTGCCTCTTGTTATTTATGGAACTCTTTTTATGTAAATATAATGCTTGCCTCAAAAAGTCCTTAAATATAATCGCATTGTATTATATATATAAAATTTTTTTGATATATTGTCAAGAAAAAATGCTTGTAAAGAAAGGGGAAGGGGACGAAAAATTCGTCCCCTTCCCCTTTTCTTGCAGCCGCTTCCCGCAGCCTGGCGGTTAGATAAATATCCTGCGGGGATGCCTAGTTGTTTTCTCCCTCGATGATCTTAACCTTCATCTCCACCCGTTCCTTGGGGTTATCGGAGGCGTCCCTTGGCAGGTTCACGATGGCGTCCACCACGTCCATGCCGGACTCCACCTCCCCGAAGACCGTGTACTGGTTATCCAGGAAGGACGCATCGGCAACGGTTATGAAGAACTGCGAGCCCGCGCTGTCCGGGTTGCTGGAGCGCGCCATGGAAAGGATCCCCCTCTTGTGGGGCCTTGAGTTGAACTCGGCCTTTATCGTGTAGCCGGGGCCGCCCATGCCGTATGTCGCGCGGTTGGGCCCCTTGGTGTTCGGGTCCCCTCCCTGTATCATAAAGCCCGGGATCACCCTGTGGAATAGCGTTCCGTCGTAAAATTCTTTTTGGGCCAGGTCAATGAAGTTCTTCACGTGGCCTGGGGCCACATCGGGAAAGAACTTAAGGGTGATGTTGCCGAATTTGGTCTCTATTACCGCCTTTGTGTCCTGCATCTTTTTTGTCTCCTTGCGTTTTTTTCGCCTGTGCCTCTATCTGGCTTCTGATCCAGTCCTCAAGGGGCTTGCTGAGAGGATACATCCCCATTATGTCCCTGGCCCCGCTTTCACGAACGGCCCCCCAAAGGAGCTCTTCCGGCGCGTCCGTCACCTGGGCTATGCTTTTTGACGTAAGGCGATAGGTCTTCATCACCATGAGGGCGGGCTTATCCATGCCCTCCATGTATTCCACATAAAAGGAAAACCCCTGCGTCTCTTTGATAAACTCTTCGTTGCCCGAGGTGTTCGCGAACCGGGGTTTAAAGAGCAGTTCCGGCGTAACGTCGAACCTCAGGTTTTCCCTGAAAGCCCTGGTTTTCCCGATCTTGGATATGCTTATGTCTGCCATGATTTTTGTTTTTTCTTGTCAGGCGAAGGAGAAAAGGTTATGCGTTGCCGGAACTCCCCGACTCTTCCTTGTAGCGTTCTATGGCGGCCTGCTCAACTTCCGCCAGCATCTCGTTTTTCGCGTTCTCCAGCCGGGCAAGCGGCAGCCCCAGCTTTTTGGCCAACTTGTCAAGCGGCATGCCCTCGCTGAAATGGAACTTGGCGATCAACACCTTGAGCGCGTCACCCAGGATCTCAGCCCTCAGCGCCTCGACGGCAGACTCAATAAGCCCTGCCGCCTTCTCAAAGGACATCCCTTGCTCAACGCCGCTTTGAATACGCTTAACCGACTCCGTATAAAGCCGGTCTTCTTCGGATTCGGGGATCTCGCTATACCATGCATCGGACATAGTAAATAATAACATATTGACTGGGTCTCCATTTTTTACAATACTTTGGCTAGCGCTTTTAAAAATCAAAAAAGAACCTTCGATGGCTTTTTTTTCTGTGAAAGTAGAGTTGAATATCCATCCCTAAAGGCGGTAATCGGCGAAAAAATGCGCGCAGGGTCCGGGCTTGCAGGATTCAGGTTTCCTGAGTTGAAAAAGGCTGATTTGGCATCTGTGCTCATAATTTTCATTTACTGCGTCTCCTATGCAGCATTGAGGCTGCTTGTCTCCCCCTCTATGGAGCTGGACGAGGCGGAACAGTTCCTGAACGGCGCATCCTTCCACCTTGGGTATGCGCACCAGGCCCCGCTTTACACATGGATCGTCTGGCTGGTTTCTCTGCTTTCAGGCAGGGGCCTTGGCATGATAGTGCTGATAAAATACGGACTGCTGTTTGTTTTTTATATTTCCTTTTATCTGCTGGCCCGCCATTTCCTTGTGCCGGGTAAATCCCTGCTGGCTACGGGCTGCCTGCTTCTTTTCCCGATCTATTCCTATGAGGCCAACCGCGACTTGAGCAACACGGTGCTGGTTTCGGCGATGGCCGTGATAGCGGGCCTGTTTTTTCTCCGGCTGTTGCTTGGCGGCTCAAGGCTGGATTACCTGCTTTTTGGCGCGTCCTGCGGCCTGGGGATGCTTTCCAAATATAATTTTGTCCTCTTTCTCCTGGCGCTGCTTATGTATGGCATAACCTCCGCTCATGGCAGGCGCATCATGTCAGACAAAAAAATCTTTTTTTCCTTGGCGGCCTTTTCGGGCGTGGTCCTCCCCCATGCCGCGTGGCTTGCGGGCAACGGCTTCCCGTCCGTGCAGTATGCCTATAACCTGTCCCTCCCCTGGGTCCCGAAGCCGCACTCTTTCCTTCATTTCCTGGCTGCCGTCTACGGTGAGGTGATCTTGTTCCTGGTGGTATTTGTGCTTTTCATGGGCAGATATTTTTATTTTTTATCTTTCCGCGGTCTCTTTGTAGCAAAAAAGGGGGGAATAAAAAAGGAGGCACGTCCATCTCCTGCCGGTGTATTCCCGGCCCTTGCGCTATATGGACTGGCGATCCCCCTTTTGGGAATAATCATCTTTGACCCCGCGCACTTTCAGGACCGGTGGCTGGCCCCCGCATATTTCGCGCTTCCCCTTGCCGGTTTTTCCCTGCTCAGCACGCAAAAAATGCCGCGTGTCCGCTGCCTGTCCCTTGGATATTTGTGCCTGGCGATAGCCGCCATTGTTTTTGCCGCAAGGGCCGTCATCGGGTTTTTTCCGGATGTGACCGGGAAGACTGAGCGTATCCACATTCCGTATGCCTCACTGGCCAGGCAACTGGGGGCGGGAGCCAGAAAGGCAGGGATAGACGGCCTGCGCGGGCCGCCAGTCATCGCCCGCGCCGCAGATTCCTACATTGCCGCAAATATTATTGCGGACATGCCGGGCACCAGATACGTCCCTTTAAGAGAAGCGCTGCGGCGTCCGGAAATCCTTGACGGCGGGGGGATCTTTATCTCCACCCCTGGAAACGGCTCGCCCCCTGGGCTGATGGCGCTCTTTCCTGAGACTAAAAAAGAGACAGTTTCATCTTCCTATCTGCACACGCATCCACATTCGCGCGGGCTGGCTTATATGCTGGACGCACTTATCATTTTGCCCGGAAAGACATCAGGCGGGTCACCGGAAAAGACCTCAGGAGGGGGAAAAACCATGGAAGCGCAAAGGGAAGCGGATGCCGTCCGGCCCCACACAAATCCCGAAAGGGCCAAATAAAAAAAGGGACCTCGTGAGGTCCCTTTTTTGTGGGAAAAATTTTCCTTTTACACCCTTTAAACGTGGAATGGATTGGCGTAAAAGACGATGAGGACAATAACAAGGGCGTAGATCGCCAGGGACTCGATCATGGCCAGACCGATAATGAGAGTCGTAAGGATCTTGCCCTGAACGCCCGGATTTCTAGCCACACCCTGGCAAGCGCCGCCAACAGCATGACCCTGCCCGATGCCGGTCCCCAGCGCTGCGAGACCTATACCTACCTCAGCTCCTAAAACAGCCAAGGCGTAATAGTGTAGCTTCCCGCTGCTGGCGGTGGTGGCTGCTGCTGCGGCCGCCCCATTGGCGCCAAAGGCCAAAGGCGCAATCAGCATGAGCATTAAACCAGCGAGAAAGAGCACGGCAAAAAACTTCTTCATGAATTTCCCCCTTTCTGAAAGAATTATCTAGTGAGCCTCTTGTACGGCGCCAGCAATATAGACCGACGCCAATAACGTAAAGACAAATGCCTGAACGATGGAGATCCCGAAACCAAGCAGAAGGATCAGGTCCGGAACGAACAGCGGCAGCAGCACCGCAAGCACCAGAAGCATCAGATGTTTTGCGAACATATTGCCGAAAAGCCTCACCGCAAGGGTAAGGGGCCTGGCGATATGGCTTATCACTTCGGTCGCGAACATGAACATCATGAGAGGCAGCGCATATATGGACTGTATGGGCCCCAGAAAATGCTTTATGTAACGGAAGCCGTGCACCTTAAAGCCCCAAAGCTGGTAGATAAAGAAAACGGGCACCGCCAGCGAGGCCGTAACGTTTATGTTTGCAGTTGGCGAGTCGAACCCCGGTACAAGTCCGAACAGGTTGCATGTCAGTATGTACATGAAAAGCGTGCATATGAGGGGGAAGAAAAACTCCCCGTAGATCGGAA
>JAKAGP010000043.1 GCA_021825785.1 Nitrospirota bacterium | reverse complement strand
GTGATGGGCCTTGGCGTCTACGAGGAGACCGGCGGCCTTATCTTTCCATCGACCACGGAAAGGGACATCCGGGCATTCGCGTATCTCTTCAGGTGCGGCGCGAGCCCCAAGATAATCGGCAGTTACATGAAGGCGGGGTTCGGCAGGCAGGAGATTTCGCTCCTGAACGAGCTGCTGGAGAACTCGCGGGATCTGATTGTCCGGGGGCTCAGGGTAAAGGTCGCGAAGGCGTCGGCCGAAAGCTACGTGGGGGATGCAGCCCAGCTTGCCCACAACATAATGGACGCCGAGGATATAGACGCGCTGCTTATGCTGGTCTCCATGGAGGGCAAGATTGTCGTCGTCGGCAGGAGCCGGGCCCCGGAGATAGATGTGGCCCGGGTGCTGCAGGATTTCGGGGGCGGGGGGCACAGGGGCGCGGCTTCCGCCACGCTCTACGACATGCCGCTCGAGATACTCGAGGAAAAACTGGTCGAATCGCTGAAAAGACATGTAAGGCCGGAGACGGCCGCCGCAGACGTGATGACCAGACCGGTCGTCACGGTAGATTTTACAGCCACGATAGCCGAGGCCGAGAAGATGATGACCCGCTACGGGGTGAATGTCCTTCCGGTGCTCAAAAACTCCCTATACATGGGGATGATCTCGCGCGAGGTGGTGGAAAAGGCCCTATTTCACGGGTTTGCAAGGACCGGCGTGATGGATTTCACCATGACGGACGCATCCACGGTAAGGCCCGATACGCCGGTAGGCGAGGTGGAGGCCCTCATGATCGAGCGAAACCAGCGCTTCATGCCGGTGCTGGACGGCGAAGGCGGCATCATCGGCGCGATTACGAGGACCGATATACTGCGCGTCCTCTACGAGGACTACCTCAGGCGCAGCCGTATACCGCCCGAAGAGGCAGGGTTGCTCCGGCCGCACCTTGAAAGGAACCTGGCGAGAAACATCAGGGAGCAATTCCCCGGGAACGTCGTGCGGATACTGGAGCTTGCCGGCCAGACGGCTGACGAGCTTGCCCTTTCGGTCTATATGGTCGGGGGCTCGGTAAGGGACCTGCTTCGCGGCACCCGCAATCTCGACATAGACCTGGTCGTGGAGGGCGACGCCATCGGATTTGCGCGCGGGCTGGCCAGCCATCTAGGGGCCCGCCTGAGGACGCACGAGCGTTTCGGCACCGCCATAGTCATCCTTCCGGACCTGAAGCTCGATATCGCCACGGCCAGAACGGAGTATTACGAGTCCCCGGCGGCCCTTCCGAAGGTGGAAATCTCCTCGGTAAAGCGGGACCTGCAGCGCCGGGATTTCACCGTCAACACTCTGGCAGTCAGGCTGAACCGGCGGAATTTCGGCCAGCTTGTGGATTTCTTCGGCGGCAGGCGCGACCTGAGGGAGAAGACCATCCGCGTGCTGCACAACCTCAGCTTCATCGAGGACCCTACGAGGGCGTTCCGGGCGGTGCGCTTTGCCGTCCGGTTCGGCTTCAAGCTGTCGCGCCATACGGAGGAGCTTTTGAAATCCGCCCTCGAAATGGACCTCTTCCAGAGGCTGTCGGGCGCGAGGCTGTATGAGGAACTGCTGCTGATGTTCAGGGAAACGGAGCCGGTTGCGGCGATAGGCAAGCTGGCCGAGTACGGGCTTTTGAAGGTGGTGCACCCCGCCCTGAAGGAGGATGAGGTCCTCGGGAGCATCCAGGCCGCGCACGACGCGCTTTTGTGGTTCGGGCTTTCCTTTACCGGAGAGCCCGTGGACAGGGCCGCCCTCTACCTGATGGCGCTGTTGGGCGGGCTTGACGCGGAAGAGACCGGCGCCGCGCTCCGCAGGCTCCAGGTCTCCTCGAAGACCGGCTCCATTATTGCCGGGGGCATCGTCAAGGCAAAGGAGGTCCTCACCGAAAGATTGGCCCTGGGTAAAATCCCGGAGGGCGCCGTTGAGCTCTACGATGCATTGAGCGGGCTGCCGGTCGAGAGCCTGCTGCTTGCCATGGCGCTGGCTGGCGCCGAGGGCCAGAAAAAAGCCATCTCAAGATATCTGCTTGAGCTGAGGAAGGAAAAGCCGGTCCTCAGGGGGGCGGACCTTGCGGCGATGGGTTTTGCGCCGGGCCCGCTTTTCTCCGAGATATTCAAGGCCATCCTGCATGAAAGACTGAAAGGCAATATTGCCAGCCGGCAGGACGAGGAGCGGTTCGTGAAGACTCACTTCAGGCCCAGAACGTCCTGCATATCGTAGAGTCCGGGTTTTCTGTCCCTGAGCCACAGCGCCGCCCTGAGCGCGCCCCTTGCGAACGTGTCTCTGTTTGCGACCCTGTGGGTGACCTCAACCCGCTCTCCAAGCCCGCCAAAAAGCACCGTGTGTTCGCCGACTATGTCCCCGGCCCTGATCGTCTGGATGCCTATCTCGGTGGAAGACCTCTCGCCTGTCATTCCATGCCTGGCATAGACCGCAACATCGTCAAGGTTTCTCTTCAGGCCTTCCGCGGCGGCTTGGGCCAGTTTAAGTGCGGTCCCGGAAGGGGCGTCCTTCTTGTATCTGTGATGGGCCTCGATTACCTCCACGTCGTAGTCGCCCCCAAGCGCCTGGGCCATGTCCCTGACCACCTTCAGAAGGAGGTTTATGCCCATGCTCATATTGGCGGCCATGACCGCGCGTATCCGCGGGGCCAGGTCCTTTATCTCCTTCATCTGCCCGCTGTCAAACCCCGTTGTGCCTATTACCATCGCCTTGCCTGTTTCCACACAGGCCTTCAGGTTCGACAGCGTCGCGGCGGGCTGGGTAAAATCAATGAGGACGTCCGCCGCCGAAAGGGCCTCAAAAACGTTGTCGGAGAGTTTTACCGGAGGCAGCGCTCCGATTCCAAGGAGCGTCCCCAGTTGCCCGCCCGCATCGGGATGGCCCCTCCGCTCGAATGCGCCCGCAAGCCGGATGTCCCCGTGCTCCATGGAAAGCGCGGCAATCCGGCCTCCCATCCTCCCCAATGCCCCCGCCACCGCTATTTTCACCATTTTTTTCGAAATATCCTCCTTCAGGCCTTTTCAAGTATTATGGGATTGAAATCCCTTGCATTCCTAAGAACTGTCGCGTCTCCGATTATCCTGCCTATCAGGTTTACGGGGCCCGCGGGCACAGGCTTGCCGCCTGGCTTGCTGAGCGGGGTAGGGCCGAAGAAGATGGCCACCGCCTTTCCAGGGGGCCAGTACCCTATGTCTCCGACCTCAACATCCATGGTGGCGGAGTCGTCAAGGGGCTGGTAGAGCGGTATCTCGAAATAGAACTCGTCCCCCCAAACGTTGTTATAGCCTTCGATGGGCAGCAGATCGTACACCGCCCTTGCGGTTTCGTTGTCCAGAAGCCGGGCTTCAAGCTCCACGCCGCCTGCCTTGATCTTTATCCGCATGAGTTCGACATTTTTCATGTTTCCCCCTTGGCCTTTTGTGCGAAACCCTCTCCCTTTGTCCTTCCCTGATCCCCTCCCATCCGGGAGGGATTTCAACAAAAGTCTTAAGGCATGTTTATGCTGATTTCGTAGCTGCCAAGCGAGACCTTGTCGGCGAGGCCGCCGTCCCAGAGCATGGAGGCGAGCCTGGCTTTCATCGTTTTGGGCACCATCAGTATAAGCCTGGGCCCGGAGCCGGCCAGGGCCTTCCATATATTAATCTTATCAGGTGTAATGGAATTTTCAGTCTCTATTTCAACCAGGGCCAGTACCATGCCATGCTCGGAGAATATGAGATCCGGGTATTGTCCGTTGAACTCGTGCAACCTTTGCCCGGAGGGATTTGATTTTATCTCCCGGTACTGGTGCCTGAGTTTTTTCCTGATCTCCTCCGCTATTGCATCGTGGATTACCGCTTCAGTTTCCATAAAATAATTTGGTCCCCCCTTTGCCCCCCCATATCACGTCTTTTTTTTCCTGAAATCCACCTTTATGAGCTTTTTCTCTTTCCCGTCCCCGCTTCCCTCAGCAGCCGGGGTTTTACGCTCCGCTGGCGGCAAAGGGCCGCCTTTCCGGGGCTCTCCGCCCGGAGGATCAAGGACCAGCCTGGCCTCCAGCTCCGGGCTGAAGACCGCTATTATATCGTCCGCCGGGATGAAGCACTTCTGAGGGGAGCTGCCAAAGACGAGGGTCGCCGCTATGCCCTGTTGCCCCCAGTCGAAGGCCATTTTGCGGTTAAAAACGAGCACTATCCCCTTTTCCATCTCATCGGGCATGAAACCCCTCTCCCCGATGACGGCGCCGCCCGAAGGCTTCACGTGAATAAAGACACGTCCCGCGGCGTCAAGAAAGCTGAAGAAGGTCTGCCTTTTAAGTTCGTTTAAAACCGCGCTCATCAACCGTCCTCTTCCTCCGGCTGGGCGGGTTTTCCCCCTTCCCCGGCCTCTTCCTCTTCCTCTTTCTCTTCCACCTTCTCGCCGGGAATCCTGTATTCCTCGGAAGCCCAGGAGGCAAGGTCGATCATCCTGCACCTCTCCGAACAAAACGGCCTCCAGGGGTTTCCCTTCCAGGGGACCATCTTCCTGCAAACGGGGCATGACACCTTCATCGGTATAGCGTTACCCTCTTTTTGAGGCCCCTCCCGGAGATATGGATCGCACCGTCATCCGTCACCGTGATGATCCCTAGCCCGAGTTTTTTGGCGAGCGCCATGCCTTTTTCAGGCCCCATTACAAAGATTTTTGAAAAGCCGTCCGACCATACTCCCTGGGGAGACACTATGGTGACGCTTTCAAAACCCCGCGCGGGATAGCCCCTCCTGGGATCAAGTATGTGGCTGTACCGGACCCCGTCTACCATAAAATACCTTTCGTAATCGCCGGAAGTGGATATGTCCTCATCAAGGAGCTCCAGCCGCGCGATGAGACCGCCGGCCTTGCCCTTCGGTCTGGGATTTTCTATGCCTACCTCCCATCCGTGGCCGTCCGGCTTCCTGCCGAATCCCTTTACATCGCCCGCAATGGAGATGAGGCCGGCCTTTATCCCGTGTGATTTGAGGACGGCTTCCGCATAGTCATTCGCCCATCCCTTGGCGATGCCTCCGGTATCAAAGGACATCCCCTTTTTGGCAAGAAAGACAGTGGAATTTTTAGGGTCTACTATCACTGACTTGTAGCCAACGAGTTTCAAGGCCTTTTTTATTGCAGCCTGGCTGGGTATTTTCTTGCTGTAGGGGATGTTCCATAGTCTTATGACCGGACCCATTGTGCAGTCGAATGCCCCCCCGGTCTCCCGCGATATGTAAAGGGCCTTTTCAACAAGGTCCAATGTCTCCGGGGAGACTTTGACAGGTCTTATGCCTGACTCCCTTCCAAGGGCGGAAATCTCGCTTTTGGGATCCCAGAAACTTATGAGCTTTTGGAGACGGTGGATCTCCGCGAAGGCCGCGTCTATCGCGTCATTGGCCTTTTTGGAGGAGTCGGATACCACGGTGATCGTCACCAGCGTATCCATGAGTACCGTGCTCTTCCTGTAAAGTTCCTCCCTCGGCGGACGTGCGCAGGAAAACAAAAAAACACTTAAGATAAAAAGTGTTATTGTTGCTTTATTGAAGTGGAGGCTTAACGTTTTTTTCTTTTTCACTATCTCCTCAGCTTGGGCAGGAGGGCTCTGCCTGTGTAGGAATTTCTGTTTCCGGCCACTTCCTCCGGCGTGCCGCACGCGACCAGATACCCGCCCTCCTGGCCGCCTTCCGGCCCTAAATCAACCAGATAGTCGGCTGATTTTATCACGTCAAGGTTATGCTCCACAACAATAACCGTATTTCCCATCTCCACGAGGGAATCCAGCACCCGCAGCAGTTTTTCTATGTCGACGAAATGGAGTCCGGTGGTGGGTTCGTCCAGGATATAGAGGGTCTTGCCGGAACTTTTCTTGCCCAGCTCCCTTGACAGCCTTACCCTCTGGGCCTCGCCGCCGGAGAGCGTCGTTGCCGGCTGGCCGAGTTTCAGATAGCCGAGCCCCACGTCCGCGAGCACCTGGAGCCTCCTTTTTATGGGCCCAACCGGCCTGAAGAACTCGAGGGCCTCGGAGATGGTCATCTCAAGGACATCGGAGATGTTTTTTTCCTTGTAATAGATCTCGAGCGTCTCCCTGTTGTACCTCTTCCCGCGGCAAAGATCGCAGGGCACGTACACATCGGGCAGGAAATGCATCTCCACCTTCCTCAAGCCTTCGCCCTTGCAGGTCTCGCATCTGCCCCCCTGGACGTTGAAACTGAACCTCGAAGCGCCAAATCCTCTTACCCTTGCTTCCGGGACAATGCTGAAAAGCTCCCTGATGTAATTGAAGACGCCGGAATAGGTGGCCGGGTTGGAGCGGGGGGTGCGGCCAAGCGGGGCCTGGTCTACCTCGACGATCCTTTCAAACCACTGGGCCCCCCGGATCTCCCTGTGTTTTCCCGGTGTTTGCCCGTCGCCATAGATCCGGCCGCTCAGCGCCTTGTAGATTATCTCGTTTACAAGGGTGCTTTTGCCGGAGCCGGAGACGCCCGTCACACAGGTGAAGAGCCCTACCGGGATTTTTACGTCGATATTTTTAAGGTTATAGGCCTGGGCGCCCATCACCTCCAGGAATTTCCGGTCCGGTTTTCTCCTTTTTTCAGGCAGGGGGACCTGCAGCTCGCCCTTCAGGTACTTGCCGGTGAGCGAATTTTCGTTTCCGGCCACCTCGCCGGGTGTTCCGGCCGCGATTATCCAGCCGCCCAGCAGGCCCGCGCCCGGCCCCATGTCCACGATGTGGTCCGCGCGCCGCATCGTCTCCTCATCGTGCTCGACGATTATGATCGTGTTTCCCTGCTCCCTGAGCCTGCCCAAGCTCGCCAGGAGCTTGCCGGAATCCCTGGGATGGAGCCCTATGGTGGGCTCATCGAGTATGTAGAGGACCCCCGTGAGCGAGGAGCCTATCTGGGTGGCCAGCCTTATGCGCTGCGACTCGCCGCCCGACAGCGTGATCGAGGTGCGCTCCAGGGTGAGATAGCCCAGGCCTACGTTTTCAAGGAAACTCAGCCTCTCCTTTATCTCCCGCAAAAGCCTCTCGGCGATAGTCTCCTCCCTCCTGGAGAGTTTCAGTTTTTTCATGAAGACCAGGGCGTCCTTTGCCGGCAGGCGTGCCAGTTCGCCTATGCTTAAACCCCCCAGCTTTATGCTCAGCGCCTCGGGCCGGAGCCTCATGCCCCTGCATGCCCGGCAGGGCCGCTCCGTGTTGATAAGCTCGCCCTCGTCGGAGCCCAAAAACTCGTACCCGAGCCCCCGGCAGACGGGGCAGGCACCCGAGCGGCTGTTGAAGGAGAAGAACATCGGGTTTATCTCGGGATAACTGATGCCGCAATGGGGGCAGACCGCCTTGCTGCTGAAGACGATGTCCTCCCCGCGGTCTATGAGATTGACGACCGCCGTGTCCGAGTACCTGAGAGCGGTTTCGATGGCGTTTTTCAGCTGCCGGTCGATGCCCGGCTTTATTATGAGCCTGTCTATGACTATCTCCACGGTATGGCGCTTGTAGCGCGCAAGCTTCATGTCCTGCGTTATGTCGGCGAGCTTGCCGTCTATCCGCGCCCGGAGGAAGCCCTCGGCCCTCATCTCCTGCAGTTCCTTCCTGTACTCGCCCTTCCTGTCACGGACAATCGGGGAGAGCACTTGGAACCTCGTGCCCTCCGGCAGCCCGGAGACGGTGTTTATTATGTCTTCCTTCTCCTGCCCGGCAATGGCCCCTCCGCAGCGGTAGCAAAACGCCTTTCCAATCCTGGTATAGAGCACCCTGAGGTAATCGTATATCTCCGTGACGGTGCCAACCGTCGAACGGGCGCTCCTTGTGACGGTCTTCTGGTTTATGGCGATAGAAGGGGAGAGGCCCTCTATGGAATCGATATCAGGCTTCTGAAGCTCGCCCAGAAACTGTCTTGCGTAGGGCGAGAGGCTTTCCACATAGCGGCGCTGGCCCTCGGCATAGATGGTGTCTATGGCAAGAGTGCTCTTGCCGGAGCCGGAGGGGCCGGTTATGACGGTCGTCTTCTGCCTCGGTATCGAAAGCCTTATGTTTTTAAGGTTATGTTCCCTTGCGCCGGTTATTATTATGAAATCCTGCATAGACTCTCCAGGTCAAACTCCAACCATTTACTATAAAAAATATGGGGCCACCGTTTCAATTATCAAATGGATTGTTTATAATCGGATAATGAAACGTATGCGCTTTTTATTTTTACCGCGGGCCTTCATAATCAGTATATCCCTTTTGTCCCTTTTCCCCTCCCTGCTCTACGCCCAGCCGAGGATTTCCTTTGACACGGAGATCATTGATTTCGGGAAGGTGGCGGCCGGGACATCCGTTCAGGGCCGGTTTACTTTCACGAATACCGGCGACCGGACCCTCCTCATCAGGGGATTGAGACCGGGCTGAGGCTGCACGGCCGCGCTTGCCAGTTCGGCAAGTTTTCCGCCCGGGCGGAAAGGGACCATCATGGTAAGGATCGATACCCAGGGCAAGAGCGGCTATATCGCAAAAAACGTCCTTGTGAAAAGCAACGACGCAAAAAGACCCTATGTTAATCTCTCCGTGGAGGGGTTTGTGCAGGCGGCAGCCGGCAAATGACCCGGGACAAGGCTGAATGTTTGTAACTACTTGAAATAAAATCAATAATTTATTATTATTCATAGTTTCCTTATTTCCGGGAGATCGCAGGTTAAATGGATAGCAGGCGTATTCCCCCGCGTGCACGGGACTTGCCACGGGGGCTAGCGAGCGAATATGATAAAAATTAAAATTCCTTACATTAAATTCCCTGCTGCTTGCCGCAGGGAAGATCAGTTTGACTGGTAATATTATCGAGGCCATGACATATCGACGAAATTACATCAGGGTGCCCGTCCCGGTATCCAGGCCCCTGAAGGTCGCCATCAAAAACAGGGCTCTCAGGGCGGTCGCGAAGGGCATCAGGATAATAGATATAAGCATGGGAGGGGCTTTG
>JAKAGP010000042.1:6077-9011 GCA_021825785.1 Nitrospirota bacterium | reverse complement strand
AATTGCCATCTGGCTGCCCAAGGTGCCCAGCAGGCGGCCGAAACCACCCGGAAAGGGTTTGATGTGGTCAAACATACGGTGGATGGTATTCGTGAGCGTGGCGAGCGTACCAAGCGGAACGCCCAGCGTATAGAGCACGGCGATGGCCGAAAGCGCGTTATAGATGTTGTAAATGCCTGGAAGGTTGATTGTGAAGTCAACTCCGTCAACCGTGAACTGGGAGCCGAAAGGCCCAAGCCGGATCTGGCTGGCCATGAACCATGCGGTCGAATGGATGCCGAACGTTACCGCCCCTTCAAGAGAAAGCCCGCGCAGATTGCTGTCATCGGCATTTATTATCACGTTGCCCCTGGTGTTTTGGGCAAGGGCCCTGAACATAAGAGCGGTCTCCTCTATCCCCTTATGGTCCACGTCCAGATTGAGGATGACCGAGTGGAGCGGCCTGTAGTTCACGATGCTGCCATCGGACTCGCACGCCTCCAGCACTAACCACTCGGAGTTGCCCTTGGGCCATTCAGGTTCACCTTTGCGCCATTCGGGTTTACATTCGGACATCCCGCCGGTATTCAAAAAATCCGTGTTTGCAAGGGAGTTGCCAGGGTTGCCCCCATTTTTAAAAGCCTTCACCCTTCCGCCCCCTATGAAATTGGGCCCCAACCCCAGTTCCCTCATAAGGAAAGCCAGAAATCCGGAGGCGGTCGATTTGCCGCTTGTACCTGCTATGGCGATCGTTTTAAACCCGGCTGCAAGCTCCGCCAGATATTGGGGCCTGGTTTTCAGGAGGACCCCTGTGGAGCGGGCCTTCACTACCTCCGGAGTCCCTTCCTCAACCGCCGTGCTCATCACCGCAAGATCAAGAGAGCCGTTTATTCCGGAGCCGTTCTGGGGCAGTATCCTGATATTCTTTCCCTTAAAAAATTTCGCCACAGGGTGTGCGGGGTCTAGGTCAAAGGCCCTGTCCGAGCCGCTTACCTCGTGTCCCCTGTCAGCCATGAAGCAGGCGATGGCCGAAACTCCGCTTCCGCCTATGCCTGAGAAAAATATCTTCAAGTGATTTTTTGGATTTTTTTCCATTTTCTTTTGTGTTTTTTTTACGGAGACGGCTGCTGGTTCTGGGGAGATATCTCGTTTATTTTCTGCTGTCCGGCCATGGAAGACGGGCTGGAGGAGGAATTGGATAAAGGAACGTCTGAGTTCGAGACAGCTGCGGGTGATGCCGAGTTTTGGACGCCGCCCGGCCCTTCCTTCTCCATGACGCTTACCGCCTGGTCCAGCTCCCTGACCACGCCGCGCTTCACCATTATGTCATAGATGGCCTTTGAGCGGCGCTTTACAAAGCCGGTTGGTCTCAACGGGGAGAACCTGATAGGGTTTGGCAGGATTGATACAAGCCGCGCAGCCTCACTGGGCGTAAGCGCACTGGCCGGTTTCCCAAAGTAATGGTAGGATGCGGCCCCGATGCCAAAGATCCCGTCGCCCCACTCGGCAACGTTCAGGTAGAGCTCAAGAATCCTTCTTTTGGATAAGTCCCTGTTGAGCCTCCATGCCAGTATGGCCTCCTTCATTTTCCTCAGAAGGTTCTTCGATGGCGAGAGGTACAGGTTTCTGGCCAACTGCTGGGTTATGGTGCTTGCCCCGAATTTGAACCTGCCCGCCTTGATGTCCTTCACCATTGCGGCCTCCATCGCGTCAAAATCGAACCCGTTATTGCGCCAGAACCGGTCGTCCTCGCTTATGAGGACCGCCTTTTTCAGATAAGGCGATATCCTTGAATATGGCACCCATCTCTGGACAATTTTTTTATCATAAAGACCCTCTTTCCTCCACTGCTTTTCCCTGTAGAGCATAAAGGCGGTCTTTCCGGGGCGTTTTTCTTTCAGGGCAGCTACATCCGGGTAGAAAAAATAAACGCATGTGTCCAGGACCAAAAGCGCCAGGAGGACACCGATAACAACCTTTATTTTTTTCATGCGTTTTTTCTTTTTTAGGACTTCTTTACAAAATCGCCGAAGGCCTTGAGGATTTCAAGCCCCGTTGCCTGGCTTTTTTCCGGATGGAACTGCACGGCAAATACGTTGTCCTTCCAGACCATGGAGGTGTACTCTATCCCGTATTCGGTGGTCGTGGCCGTTATGGCGGGGTCTTCCGGAGCGACGTAATAGGAATGGACAAAATAGAAGCTCGCCCCGTCAGGCCCGTCAGGAATGTCCGCAAGTATGGGGGGACGTTTTTTAATGTTAATGGTGTTCCAGCCCATGTGCGGGACTTTAAGTTCGGGATTTTCCGGAAATCGCAGGACTTTTCCCTTAAAGACGTCAAGCCCTTTGTGTATGCCAAATTCGTGGGATTCGGTAAATAACAACTGAAGCCCCAGGCAGATGCCCAGGAAGGGCTTCCCGGCTTCTATGGACCTTACAATGGGCCCGGCCAGTCCCTGCTCCTCCAGGTTCCTCATGCAGTCCCTGAATGCCCCGACGCCTGGGAGCACTACCCCACTGGCCTCCCGGACGTCCGCGGGGCTGTTCACCACGCGTGCCTCCACGCCCACCTTGGAGAACCCCTTCTGGACGCTCCTTAAGTTCCCCATGCCGTAATCGATGATAGCGATCATTACGAACTAATTATAACTCAAAGAAGAGGTCTTCCGGCAAATGGCGCTGCGACTGTGTCTTAGATGATAAATGCCAGCAGACCCAGGCGGCTTTCGCTTTTTGGGCTTCTTTTGGACCAATGCATGGTCTCTTTCTGCAGGCGCGCGCCTTAACTCATGGCGGCGTTTTGTGAAAGAGGGTTATAATTTAGATATGGCTATATCCAAACAGAAAAATCTACCAAAAAATCTAAAAGTTCAGGAGTTCATGGCGATAAAAGAGGAGCCCTATTACCTGCCCATGGGCAAGGAAATAAAGCTCTTCGAGGCGGCCTGCAAGAACA
>JAKAGP010000042.1:0-6067 GCA_021825785.1 Nitrospirota bacterium | reverse complement strand
GTGCTGCTGAAGGGCCCCACCGGCTGCGGCAAGACCCGCTTCATGCTCCACATGGCGTGGAAGCTTGGAAGGCCGCTGGTGACGGTCTCCTGCCATGACGACCTTACCGCCTCGGACCTGGTGGGCAGATACCTGGTAAAGGGCGGCGAGACCATCTGGGTTGACGGCCCGCTTTCACGGGCGGTCAAGGCAGGGGGCATCTGCTATCTGGATGAGATAGTGGAGGCCAGGAAAGACACAACGGTTGTCATCCACCCCCTGGCTGACGACAGGCGCATATTGCCCGTTGAAAAAAGAGGGGAAACGCTTACCGCGCCGCCAGAGTTCATGCTCGCCATCTCATACAACCCCGGCTACCAGAGCGTCCTTAAGGAGCTTAAGCAGAGCACAAGGCAGAGGTTCATGGCCCTTGAGTTCAAATATCCGCCGGAGGAACTGGAGGTAGAGATAATAAGGCATGAGTCCGGGGCGGACGAGGCCCTGGCAAAAAAGCTTGTCATGTTCGCGGGCAAAACGCGGAACCTCAAGGACCGCGGACTCACCGAGGGCGCAAGCACAAGGCTTCTGGTGCACGCCGCAAGGCTCATAAATTCAGGTATCGAGCCGGTAAAGGCGTTCGAGGCCGCCATCAGCCTGTCCCTTACCGACGACGCGGAGATGCTTGAGACGCTGTCCGAGATCCTGGACTCAATACTTTAAATGGGGAAAGACGAAAAACAAAAACCCTCTTTACCTCCCGCAACAAAAGGCGAAGATGAAAATAGATCAGCAGGAAAAGTAAAAAGCCTGGAAGAACAAGGGAAAAAACCGTTGCCTCAAAAATGCATCCCCACCCCTGTCTACCCTGAACAAAAGCATCTGAAAGAAAAAAGCGGGGATTACGCCTGCCTTAAGGACGAGCTGGCCAGGAATTTGAGGCTCAATTTTTTTGAGGAGGCGGAGATAGAAAAACTGCTTGGCGGGATCGACGCCTTCGTGGACAAAAAACTTTCCCGCAAGGTGGCGGCGCTTTGCTGCCAGCTTTCAAACACGAGCTCCAACCTGGTTGAAAGGACGCTTGGGCACATAAGGAGCGCGCAGGCCGCGCTGCACGGGGCGGAGCTTGAGACCTGGCTGTCCCGGGCGTTCGACCTGCTTGATTCTTCAGGGCTGCAGCAGGCGGTAAGTTTCATCTCAAAAAGCGGGCCGGACGATCTGGAAAAGATATTTGGAAACAACTTTGCGGTGAAGCTGGAAAGCGTCTCATCCAGGCTGGAGCTGTACCTGAAGGGCATCTCCGGCATGGACTTCCGGGTTGCGGCATCCGGCCTAAAAAACGTCTGCTATACCGATTCTTCCACGATATACCTGCCCGAGCGGCTGGATACGTTCTGCGGGCCCGGAGAGAACAAAAACCTCCTTTTATACAGGCTCATGGCGGCCCACAAATGGGCGCAGGTGGCCGAAGGCACACTGGCCCCTGGATTTGAAGGCACATCCTCCCTTGAAAACTCCGGATACAAAAAACCCTCAGCAGCGATGGAGGCGGAAGCGCCCACCAACCCCCTTGAGCGGTTTCTGTTTTTTGCAGCCTTCGGGGACAGGGATTTTGCCCTGGACCTCTACAATATCCTTGAGGCCATCAGGCTGGATTCCTTTTTGAAAAAGGAGACCCCTGGGCTTTTTGAAAAAGCAAAAAGCCTGAGGCTGATGCTTCTTGAAAACAGGGACCTTCCCGCTGAGCTGTCGCAAAAAGAGAAAGAGAAAAAAACCTTTATTGAGGGCCTTTTTGAGCTTTATCTTGCCGAGGGGGCTGAAGACGCTCCTTACAAGATGCCCTCTGACGAAATGCTTTTGCCGCGGAAAATATGGAGTGAGGCCCGGAAACATAGGTACGCCGGGGAGTCCGCCCTGGCGGCTTTTGAACTCTGCCGGATGGCGGCGGATATTTTTTCTTTTTCCGCTCCCGGCAGCTATGAACCGGCAGACCTGCTTTTTATAGGCCGGCTAAGGCCTGATGAAGTGGCCCGGGAGGAATACGCCAGGCAGCTTGCCCTTCAAAGGAAGTTTGAGGGGATAGTGGCCAAGATAATGGAAATGCCGGAGATGCTGCCAGAGCCCGCCAGGTCCGGGGAGAAAAAACGCGCTCCGTTCAAGCCGCCGGAACCGGGCAAGACGTATCTGCTTATAAGGGGAAAGCTAATAGAGCTTGAGGAAGAGATGCTGCGGAAGATATCAGCCGGCGGCAGCCCGGCTTCCGGAGGGGTTTTGGTGGACGGGGCCGCGGCCGGTGGCAGGCACGTCTACAGGCTGTCTGATCTTTTTGATCTTGCCGGGAAGGAGGAGCCCCCCGGGGCCTCCGTGGAAAAGGCAAGTGGCCTTAAATATGATGAGTGGGACTATCGGCGCGGCGGATACAGAAAGGGTTGGTGCACTCTTTATGAACAGGATGTCCATGCGGGGCATGGGCCGTTCGTGGAGCAGACGTTAAAGAGATATGGGGGATATGTCACCGCGCTCAGAAACAAGTTTGAGCTTCTCAGGCGGGAGCCGCGGCTTCTTCGCCGCCAGATGGACGGTGAGGACATAGATATGGACGCGATGGTGGAGGCCTTGGCCGACATGAAAGCAGGCCTTCTTCCCTCGGGAGAAGACCTCTTTGTCAGGTACGAAAGGAAGGAGCGGGACATCGCGGCGCTTTTTCTTCTGGACATGAGCGGATCTACAAAGGGATGGGTGAACCAGGCGGAGAAAGAGTCCGTGGTTCTCATGTGCGAGGCCCTTCAGGCCCTTGGCGACAGATACGCCATATATGGATTTTCAGGCATGACCAGGGGCAGGTGCGATTTCTACAGGATAAAGAGTTTTGAGGAGGTGTTCGGACCTGCGGTAAAAAAGAGGATAGCGGGCATAGACCCCAAGGATTACAACAGGATGGGGCCCGCCATAAGACACGCCAACTCAATACTGGAGAAGACCGGTGCAAAGACGAGGCTCCTCATCGTGCTTAGCGACGGCAAGCCGGAGGACTATGACGCCTACAAGGGGGATTACGGCGTGGAGGACACCAGAAAGGCCCTGATGGAGGCCAGGGAGCGGGGGGTTCATCCGTTCTGCATCACGATAGACAAGGAGGCCCGCTCATATCTTCCCCGCATGTATGGGGCCGCAAATTATATACTTATAGACAACGTAAGGAAACTGCCCGGCCGGATACCGGAGATATACCGGAGACTTACTGCATGAAAAGCGGAAGATTAATTTCAATCGTCTCAAAACAAGAGGGGTCTGTCTGAAAAACGAGAGATAAAATAAACAGGAAAATAAAAATAAAAAGATCGGGGAGATTCAAAAATGGCGAAGACACTTTTTGCAAAGAGAAGGCGGGCAGCTTAATGGAGCACATCAGGATCGGGAAGACAAAAAGGCTGCTCGCCGGACACCAGTGGGTCTTTTCAAACGAGCTTGCCCAGAGCCCCGCGGGTTTCACGCCGGGGCAGCTCGTCGAGCTCCATGATAACAGGGACAATTTTCTTGGGGTGGGATATGTAAATCCTCATAGTCTTATCGCCATCCGTGTTCTCACCAGGGAGCGTGAGGAAATAGACGCGGCGTTTTTCAGGAAACGTATGCTGGAGGCGGCCCGTTTCCGGGAGAGTTTTTTTGTCAAAGGGGCCAATGCCTTCCGGCTGATCTACAGCGAGTCCGACCGCCTGCCGGGCCTCATAGTGGACAAATACAACGACGTCCTGTCCGTACAAATACTCACCGCCGGGATGGAGGCGCTGAAGGAGATGGTGCTCGAAAGTCTGCACGGTCTTTTTTCTCCCAGGGCGATAGTCTTTAGGAATGACAGCCGGATGAGGACGCTTGAAGGGTTGCCTCTTTACAAGAAGGTAGCGAAAGGGGAACTTGGTCCGTTGCCCGTAATAGAAGAGGAAGGCGTGATGTTCGAGGTAGACCCGCTGGAGGGGCAAAAGACAGGTTTTTTCCTGGACCAGCGCGAAAACAGGGCCGCCCTGAAAAAGATAATCCGGGAAGGCAGAGGGCTGGACCTCTTTTCATACGCGGGCGGATGGGGGGTGCACCTGGCGCATTCCGGGGCCCATGAGGTCACCTGTGTGGACGAATCGGAAAAGGCGCTCGCCATGGCAAAAAGAAACGCGGAGCTTAACGGCCTGGCGGGGAAGATGGAGTTCTTGAAGGCGGACGTCTTTGATTTTTTAAAGGAGAGGGCAAGGGCGGACGGGGAAAAAAAAGACAAGGACAGAAAATATGATTTCGTAGTGCTGGACCCTCCTGCGTTCGTAAAGAGCGGGAAAAAACTGAAAGAGGCGGTAAAGGCCTACACGACCTTAAACGGCTTGTGCATGCGGCTTTTAAAACCGGGGGGGGTGCTGGCCACTTCTTCCTGCTCGTGGCACCTGGGCCAGGCGGAGTTTATGGAGATGCTCAGGGATGCCGCGCACAGGCATGCGGAAGGCAGAAAGATAAACCTGCTTGAGCTTCGCTTCCAGGGGAGGGACCATCCCGCGCTGCTTTCGATGCCGGAGACGGGGTATCTCAAATGCGCCTTTCTGGTGGCTGGCTGAAGGGGACTTTTTGGGGATTCATTTAAAAGGCTGTTCTCCTTTACCTCACGGGGACAAAAGGCGTGTGATTTTCCTGTCCCCCACCGGCCGGTTTTATGGCAGGGTTAAGCTCTATCCATGCGCTTACTATCCCTTTCCCCTTAAGCCAGTAGCTTGTGTCCAGGATGTCGCTTATCCCGTAGACGAACGGCTGGTAAAGGGGCCTTATCTCATAGCCTATGACCGTGCCATCCGGCCCTAATATCCTGGACTGCCTTGTCCAGAGAAAGTTTGGATTTGTGGCGCTGAAAAAACGCACAACCATATTCAGGGCTTCCGGCGCGTCCACATCTTTTACGACCCTGTAATCAAACGGCGGGGCATAAGGCACAATTTTATAAGGACCTCCCTCGATGCCCATGATAGCCACGGTATAGAGGTCCTCCGAGTACCTTCCGCCATAAAGGATCAGGTTATAGCGCAGGTTTTTTTGTATCCGGCCGCCTGGCTCTACCTCCAGCCTTGTCCCTGTTGCGCACGACTGGAGCGCGCACGCCAGGACCATCAGGGCCGCAGGGACAAGGAAGGCCCGAACGGCTGAGACCTTCATTTGCTGAACAGGCCTATGATCTCCGAATGGGCCAGTATATGCCCTTTCATCGCGGCCTCAAGCTCCTTTTTTCCGCTTCCCGGCGCCAGTGAGAATTTTTCCGTGTCCAGCGCATAGAGCTTGAAATGATAATGGTGGGTGCCTGAGGGCGGACAAGGCCCGCCATAGCTTCTTTTCCCCCAGCTGTTTACACCCTGTACCGCGCCTCGAGGTACGGAGTTTGCCTCTATCCTGCCAATGTCTGGATGTATGTTCCACATTACCCAGTGCACCCAGGTGCCGGCGGGGGCATCCGGGTCATCGATTATAAGGGCAAGAGATTTGGCATCCTTGGGCACGTTCTCCAGGGCAAGCGGGGGGTTTGTGTCATTGCCCCTGCAACTGAACACTTCAGGTATGAACCCGTTTGCCGGAAACGACGGGCTTTTTATCTCCATAGCGGTCTTCTTTGCGACTGTCTGGGCCATATTGAACGCCTCCATCATCTGTGCTGCCCTGCTGTTTTCAACGGGGGTGGATACGAGCACCAGAAAAAGGAAAAATACTGCGGCTGCAAGGCCGCCATAAGGCAGCAAAAATTTATTTTCCACTTTGTCTTTGGAAGCTTCCTTTCCATATATGACTTTCCTGACTGGAATTCTATCAGGCTTTTGGAAAATTGCCAGCGGCGCTTTTTTGGTTTTCAGATCCTGCATCGGGGGGGGCAAAAAAAGATCTTTTGCATCAGCCGGGCGTTCGTCCGCGTTTTATATATTTATAGAAAAAAAAGAAAAATATGAAAACGACTACAAGGGCCACGGCCACGTGGCCGATCCTGTGGATGTTTTTTGAAAGAGCGTTTATGCTGTTGCCGCCCGCATACCCTATGCCCACCATGATCACCATTGTAATGAGAGCGGAGGCCATA
>JAKAGP010000041.1 GCA_021825785.1 Nitrospirota bacterium | reverse complement strand
GATGTCCAGCGAGTCTTTTGCAGCGGCCCAGGCCTGGGCTTGCGCTTTAAGCGTGCCGGAATCCCTGTCCAGCGCCCTCAAAACGTCAGCCACATTCTGGAATGCCTCCAATACGGTCTCCTGGTATTGCGCCAGCGCCTGCTCATAAGCGTCCACCGCGGCCCGGCGTTTTGCAGTAAGCTCTCCGCCGTGGAATACGGGCTGAAGCAGCGACATCCCGAAGCTCCAAATGCTCGTATTCTTGCCGAAAAGGTCCTCGACCTTTGCCGTTTCAGTCCCGATGCTCCCGGTAAAAGTTATCTGGGGGAGCATGTTGGCCGTAGCAACGCCGATCTGCGCGCTTGCGGCGTGCAGGAGTGCTTCCGAGGCCCGGATGTCCGGGCGCCGGCGGATCAGCATTGAAGGCAGGCTCAGTGGCAGCCTCCGCGGCAGTTTCAGCCTGTCAATATCTATCTCCGGCAGTTGCCCCGAATGTTCGGGCAGGACACCGGCGAGCACAGCCATCTGATGGCGTGTCTGGGACAGCGCTTTTTCCAGAGGGGGAAGCCCCGCGCGCGTCTGGGCAAGCTGCGTCTTTTGCGCAAGCACGTCGGGACGGGATGCGCCCCCAAGCGCGAACTGTTGCTCGACTATGCGGAGCTGGGCCTCCTGGTCTGACAATATCTCCTTTGTGACCGCGATCTGGGCGCGCAGGGAGGCCTCCTGTACTGCGGTTGTGACGACATTGGCCGTAAGCGCGAGATACGCCCCTTCCAGCTGGAAACGCTGATAATCCACCTGCGCCCCGAGCGCCTCAAGCTCACGCCTGGAGCCTCCAAACAGATCAAACAAATACGATACGGTCGCGGAGGCGTTAAAAAGGTTGAAGATGATGCCAGGGACGCCGGGCTCGCCGAAGGCCGCTCCGGAAAATTTCTGGCGCACGCCTGTGGCCTTGGCATCGACTTGCGGGTAAAGGAGCGCTCCGGACTGAGCGCGTTTGTTCTCATAGGCCTGGCGTAGCGCGGCCTGCGCGGCCCCAAGCGTGTAGTTCCTGGCAAGCGCGGCGCGCTCCAGGCGGTCAAGCTCCGGGCTTTGGAAAAGCCTCCACCATCGTCCGGGAATGTCCTCTCCCTGTTTAAAAGATTGCGCGGCTCCTCCGGCAACCGGTGCGCTTTCCGTCTTTGCGGGCATGGCGCCTGCTGTATATCTGCCGGTTTCAGGGGTCTGCGGCATTCTAAAAGCCGGACCTACCGTGCAGCCATTGGATAAGAGGGCGGCGGATAACAGGGCCATGCATGCGATGCCGGCCGCGGCGGAAGAAAAGAGCCCGTTCCCCTTACGCAACAGTCCATTAAAAAAAAAATCGTCATTACGCAAATTGACCATCACATCCGGTCTCCAAAAATTTTTTCTCCGATAAAAAGACTCTTCAGGAAAACAAAAACCTGGCGGCGAAAATGCTTTTTTTATCTTTGGGCCGCCACCGCCAAGCCTGTTTCTAGAAAGCTGATTAGCCCATTATAGCAGGCCCTGAGGACGCAGGCTATAGAAGTATCAGAAAAGACCGGGGCGCATTAGCGGCCCCTTTTGGTGCTATAATCATGAATAAATTCAAAAAACAAAACAAAAAATTCCCGGGGTTTTTTTCATGAGAAACGATCAGCGGGCCGGCCTGTCCAGGTATCAGTCCATGTTCAAAGAGACATTCGGGCTTGGCCCGGCGGCCGCGCTCACCTTTCTCGTCTTTGTTATCCTGGCCCTGTTGTTTGCAGTATACTGGTTTTTTCATTCCGCGCCGCCCTCCACCATTATAATGACCAGCGGTCCACGGGGCAGCATATTCCGGGCAAATGCGGAGAAATATAAAAAGATACTGGCCAGAAGCGGTATCCACCTCAATATACTGGCATCCGAAGGGTCGCTCCAAAACCTGACGAGGCTGACTGACCCGTCTTTCAAAGCCGATATAGGGTTTGTCCAGGGCGGAGAGACCGGCGGGCTGAACATAGCCAATCTCGTGTCATTGGGGAGCCTCTATGATGCCCCCATCCTCATCTTCTATCGAAACGACAAGCCTATCGAATTGATTTCCCGGTTTGAAGGCATGCGGCTTGCCATAGGCCCGCCGGGCAGCGGAACACGGACCCTGTCTTTGGCCCTGCTGGCCGCAAATGGCATCAGGCCTGGCGGCGCCACACCGTTTTCAGGCTTGGATGGAGACAAGGCGGTCCAGGCCCTGATCGATGGCGATGTGGACGCGGTATTTTTGATGGGCGATTCCGCCTCCGTGCGGAATATAAAAAGGCTCATTTACGCCACGGGGGTCCGCATATTCAGCTTCAAGCAGGCAGCCGCATATTCGCGCCGCATAGTGTATCTGAACAAGATGGTCCTTCCTATGGGTTCAGTCGATTTTGGGCAAAACATTCCCGAGCACGATGTAGACCTGGTAGGCCCCACTGTTGAGCTCATTGCCAGGAAGGGCCTTCATCCGGCGCTTACCGACCTGCTTATTGAGGCCTCGCGGGAGATATACGGGTCAGCAAACCTGCTGCGGCACCAGGGCGAGTTCCCGGCCCCCCAGCAGCATGAGTTCACTCTCAGCAAGGAGGCGGTCCGGTATTACAAATCGGGCGCGAGCTTCCTTTACCGTTCCCTTCCGTTCAGGTTTGCGAGCCTGGCCAATCGCATCCTGGTGGTCGTTGTGCCTCTTATAGTGGTTTTGATACCTGGGCTTAAGATAATACCCGTGGCCTATCGATGGAGGATAATGATACGCTTTTACCGCTGGTACCGCGCGTTGATGATATTGGAACATGATATGACAGGGCCCCTGACCGCCAATGACAAAGAGGGACTTCTGAAACGGCTGGACCATCTGGAAGAGTCTGTCGCCAACATGAAAGTGCCAGCCTCCTTTGCCAACCAGTTCTACGGTCTCAGGGAGCATATAGATTTCGTCCGGGACCGGCTGGCCGGCGGCGAGCAGCCATCATGAGCCCGGCATCGTGAATCATGAGACGGTAAAATAAGATGCGCAACCATTGAGGCATAGCCAGTTACCCGCGTAATTTAGACCGGAGCCCGCCATTTAAACCGGAGAACATGACGGGCCCTGGCAGGCTAACTGGAAACGACGCTCAGTTCCACGCTGACCGGATGGCCTCCGGGGTATATTAAAATTACTTGGGAGCGGGCCCCCTTATTACCTGGACCATATCGCCCGGACGTATCCATTTTAAAAATGCCCGCTGGATGTCCGCCCCCGTGAGCTTTATATATTTTTTTGCGGCAAGCACCGGTTCATCGAGCGGCAGTCCCTTGTCCACACGGTCCAGAAAGCCCCCCGCTATCCGGTCCACACTTGACTCCGCAAGCGGTATCTTGCGCAGCAGCAAGGCCTTTGTCTGTTCAAGCTGTCCCTCAGGCACCGGGGTTTTCCGCATCTCGCCAAGATCCCTGGACACTATCGAGGACACCTGGGCCACCTTGTCCGGATCGCATGCGAAGACGACGAAATAGACTGACCTCTTGCGGCCTGCCTCAAGCACTGAATCCACAAAATACACCAGCCCCATGTTCTCCCTCAAGTCCTGGTAGAGCTTTGTGGCATAAAATGCGCCGCCAAGGACGCTGTTCCCAAGCTCAAGGGCGTAATAGCCGGGGTCCGCACGCCTAAGACGCAATGTCTGGGCCATATAAACGTTGTCCTGCACACGGCTGTCATCAGGGACGGCAAAATAGGAAGGCCGGTTGTTTGGAACCGGCGGAAGATCAGTGGCCGGTTTTGCCCCTTTCGCGGTCCAGGCTCCGAAATATTTTTCAATAACGCTGCGGACCTCTTCCGGTGAGATCTTGCCGATCACTACTATCGTGGTCATGTCAGGCCTGAAGACATTTGAATAGTAACTCTTCACATCCTCAAGCGTCAAAGCCGTAACGCTCTGGGGAGTCGCATACCGGAGGCTCGGATCGGTTTTTGGGAACAGGCCTTCCTTGAGCGCCTGTTGCGCCAGAAAACCGGGGCTTTGTATCTCCCCTTTAAGGGAGGCGGCCGTTTGAGTGCGGAGAATGCTGAACGCACCCGGGGGCAACGCCGGATGGAGCTCATTTTCCGCAAGCAGCTGGACTCCGCGTGCAAAATGGCCCGGCAGCAGTTCCAGTGAAAAGCTGGTCCCGGCGGACTCGTTCGCACCGATATCGTCCAGGGCCTTCTGGAACTCTATTCTGCCCAGCGAGGTGCTGCCATAGGAGAACAACTGGTCCAATAATGAATTAACCCCATCATGCCCCTTGGGCGTCTGCATATTGGGATTATTTTTTATTTGTCCATATACACTGACGGTGTTGCTTATGCCCTCGGTTTGCACTATAAGGCGCAGCCCGTTTGGCAAAATGCTGACAACCGGATGGAGAGTTGAACGAGGCACCTGAAGGCGGGAGAGCGCCTTTGCGGCCCAGACTGGAAGGGTCACATGGGCCGGAGTTTTGATAAGGGTCTTTTCCGTGCCTCCGAACCCCTTAGATGAAATGGGCTTGCCGGAAACTTGGGGAGTCAGGACCGCATCTATGGATTCTCCCATCCGCAGATACCGTGCAGCCACCCGGTTTACGTCCTCCACGGTCACTTTCTGTATTGCCTTTATGTCGTCATCCGGGGACTCCCTGCCTTCCACTGCAACTGCCTGGGACCAGCTCGAGGCAAGCCCGTGGATGGAATTTTTCTCAAACTCGGCGTCAGTCAGCTCATGCAGTTTGGCAGCGGAGACCAGGTCCGCGGATACGCCGTTCTTTACAGCTGACAGCAGCACCCCCCGCACCTCCGCCAGAAGCTTTTTGCTGTCCCTGCCGGAAGGAAACGCGGCAATGGCGTAACCCATGCCCGCCTTACGGAGGGGATCAAGCTCGAACCCAGCAAAGAGCGCCTTCCCCGACGGCACCAGCGAGTAGAGGTCTCCGCGTTCGCTTGAAAGGACATCGGAGAGCACCACGGAGGCCGCATAATCGGGGCTGTCATAGCCAGGCATCCTAAAGGCTATTGAGACCATGCCGTACGGACGGTCCGTTTTCATGCTTATGAAGGCATGCTTTACCGGCTGAAGCCTGACGATTGGCCGGGCCGGGAGGGTTTTTGCCTGGATGCCGCCAAAAAGGCCTTTTATTTCTTTCAGGGCAGCAGGGGGTTTTATATCTCCGCATACTATCAAAACAGCATTATTGGGGGCATACCAAGTTTCATGAAAGCGCTTCAGCATGGCGCCCGTAGTTTTGTTAAACGAAGGGCGGGTGCCCAGGGCATCATGCTCATAAGGTGTCCCGGAAAACAGGTCTTTAAGAAGCTTCGCGTAAAAAACATATTCCGGGTTGGAGAGGTCCTGAGCCACCTCCTGCTCTATCGCGCCCCGCTCCTGGGCCCAAAGCTTTTGCGTGTCCAGAATGCCTTTCATACGTATGGCCTCCACATGCAGGGCCACATCGAGGTCCGCAGCGGGCACAGTGAAGAAAAACTGGGTCACGCCCTGTTGCGTGTCCGCGTCGAAATCGCCGCCCATCTCTTCGGATATCCTGGCCAGTTGGTCTTCCGAGAGCCCCGGGCTCCCGCGGAACATCATGTGCTCCTGGGCGTGGGCCATGCCGGGAAACCCATCCGGAGCTTCATCCGAGCCAACCTGGTAATTTATGGCCGTGGTCACCACAGGGACCAGCGGGTCCCGGATTATGACCACGCGAAGGCCGTTTGAAAGCCTGGCGCGAAGCACCTCCTGGGCATGCGCTATAGCCGGGTGAGAGATCACAGGGAAAACAGCCAGAAGTAAAAACAAAAAAAACACGGAAGCAGGTCTTTTCATAGCATTATTTTTCATTGCATTACCTCGAAGGGATTGGAAGTAAAATATCTTTTTCCATTGGTATTTTCAAAACACTAGGTTACCTCATCACTGCTTACTTTGCAAACAACGGATCGACGGTTTCACTTCAGGATGGCAGTTTAGGCTCTTCTTGAAGAAGTGCCGGGGCTTAACCTGTTTTGTATACATGAACCACTAGCGGTCGGCCGCTAAAAAATTTATCCGGAACTCCGTCCCATTACCCCGGAGGATTTCCAGGCTCCCTTTCAACTGCCCTAACGCAAGGTTGTTGACCAGCCTCAGCCCCAGTGTTTTCGTTTTGGCCGGGTCAAGTCCTTCGGGAAGCCCCACCCCATTGTCGGAGTAGGCCAGCATTATCTCCTCGCCGCATTTTTTTAAGACTATCCTGATCTCCCCTTTCCTTTTCCCCGGGAAGGCATGCTTCAGCGAATTGGAGAGCAGTTCGTTGATTATAAGCCCGCAAGGCGTGGCAATATCTATTGACATCGGTATGCTCTCTACCTCAAGCTTCAGGAATACCTTCTCCTCGCAGTCCAGACAGCTTTCCAGCATGGCCCTGGAAAGGTCCCCTATGTATTCGCTTATATCCAGGTTGGAAAGGTCCTGAGACTCGTACAGTCTTTCATGAACAATGGACATCGCCCGTATCCTGTCCTGCGTCTCTTTAAATATCTTTTGGAGCCTTTCGTCCCCGATCGACATAGACTCAAGTCCGAGCAGGCCGGATATTACCTGCATATTGTTTTTTGTCCGGTGATAGAGCTCTTTAAGGAGTATGTCTTTTTCAAGCAGGGAAGCCTTTATCTTCTCCTCGGCTTCTTTACGCTCCGTGATATCCCGGACGTTTGCGACCTGATAAAGCGCTTTTCCCGCTTTGTCCCTTACCGCATATACCTCAACCTCGGCTGGAAATACCGAGCCATCCTTGCGAAGGCGCAGGGTCTCATATTTGTTATATCCTTTTTCCTTTGTTACGGAGATATGTTCCGGAACGTCAGCCCTGGTCTGGGGGGAATACATATCCGCAATGGGCCTTCCGTAAAGCTCGGATGTCGTATAACCATGCATTTCGGCATAAGCGGGGTTCATCAGCCCCAATGTTCCGTTTATTGTTCCGATGGCTATCCCGATCCTCGTGTGCTGGACGACATCGGCAAATATCCTTATCGTCTCTTCAGCTTTTTTGCGCTCTGATGTTTCCCTTGCTATCGCGAATATGTATTTGTGGCCCTCCTGCGCCAAAAGGCCCGTGCTGATCTCCACAGGGAAAACCGATCCGTCTTTCCGCCTGTGCGTCAGCTCCGCTTTCAGCCACTCGCCTTTAAGGATTAGGTCGCGCCGGTCCGGGCTCTGCCTGGCGTCCCCGGCGCAATACACGTCCTCCACGCTCAGCTCCAGAAATTCAGGAAGACTGTAGCCGTGCATACTTGCCGCCGTCTCGTTGGCGTCAACTATCTTGCCTGCGTTTTCTCCTTCGCCGTCTATGATAAAAATGGCGTCGTGGGCGTTCTCGAACAGCAGGCGGTACCTGTTTTCGCTTTCGTAGAGAGCTGCGGTGCGTTCCTTGACCAATTGTTCCAGGTGCTCACGGTATTTTTTTATTTCATCTTCAGCCTGCCTGCGTTCAACGTGCTCTCTTGCTTCCCGCAGCGCCCTCCTGGCCGCTGGAGCAAGCCTTGACATGCGGTTTTTAAGGATGTAATCCGTTGCGCCGTTTTTGAGCATCTCTACCGCAAAATCTTCGCCGATAGCGCCGGAGACAAAGATGAACGGGACTTCAGGACGCTTCTCAAGGGTGATTTTCAGCGCGGAAAGGCCGTCGAAGAGGGGCAGCGAATAATCGGCCAGCACAAGATCAAAACAGGTCCCTTCCAGAGCCTGGATGAAATCCCTCTCGTTCTCAACCCGGACCAGACTGAAATCCGAAAAACCCTCTTCGGCCAGCTTCGCCTCGATGAGCTCGGAGTCCAGCGCATTGTCTTCCAGGTTGAGGATGAGAAGTCTTTTTTTCATCTCTTGTTATGATTTTTTAAGCTCCCCGGAGGCGGCTCGTTTATTATGGCCCAGAATATGCCCAGTTCCTTTACGGCACGGGCAAATTCATGGAAGTCCACGGGCTTTACCACATATGCGTTTACTCCCAGACGGTAACTTTCCACGAGGTCACGCTCCTCGCGTGAAGAAGTGAGCACCACGACGGGGACAAACATTAGTTTATCGTCGTGTTTTATGGTCTTCAGCACCTCAATGCCATCCACTTTAGGCAACTTGAGGTCCAAAAGCACCACTGCCGGGTTCCCGCCGTCCCGGCCCGCAAAAGCGCCTTTCCGCTGAAGATAATCGAGGGCCTCCACGCCGTCCCTTGCCACGACCACTTCATTTGCAAGGTTGTATTCGCCCAGCCCCTCGAGCACCAGTTCCACATCGTTGGGGTTGTCCTCCACCAGCAAGATCCTTTTCAACTCCACTTTTCCGCATACCTCCCTTTTGGCAATGAAAAATAAAATGTCGCGCCTTCCCCAAGAACGCTTTCACCCCAGGCCCTGCCTCCATGACGGTGGACAATCCGCTGGACATTCGCCAGTCCAACGCCGGTGCCCTCGAACTCTTCCGTCCTGTGGAGACGCTGAAAAAGGCCAAAGAGCTTGTCTTTGTACCTCATATCAAAGCCCACCCCGTTGTCCTTTATGTGGAAAACAAACTCTTCCCCTGCGTCCTCAACCCCAATCTCTATTATAGCCTGTCCTCGAGGGCGGGTGAATTTCACCGCGTTTGAGATCAGGTTGACCCATACCTGCCGCAAAAGGGCCGCATCCCCAAAAACACCCGGGAGCACCCCTATCTTCCAGACTATGTCCCGCCCGCCCGTATCGCTTTCCAGATTAGCGATGGCCTCTTTCACAATGATTCCGGAATCCACCTTATCCCATTTTATTTCCACCCTACCGGCACGGGAGAAAGCAAGGAGATCGTCAACAAGCTGTCCCATCTGGCTTGAAGCACCGGATATCACCTGCAGATAATGCCTGCTTTTTTCATCAAGACCCTCTTTGGCCCTCTTGTTGAGCAGTTCCACAAACCCGGCCATGTGCCTGAGGGGAGCGCGCAGGTCATGGGAAACAGAATATGTAAAGGCCTCGAGTTCCCTGTTTGCGGCCTGAAGCTGTGAGACGTTGCGCTTCAGTTCCTCATTCAATTCGCTTATCTGCTCCGCGGCCTGTTTACGATCTGTCACGTCC
>JAKAGP010000040.1 GCA_021825785.1 Nitrospirota bacterium | reverse complement strand
ACCTGGATCCCCCGGTCAAGCCGGGGAATGACGAATTCAAGGCTTTTTCAGCAACCTGCCAGTGTCCTGTTCCAAAATAACCTGAAATAATTCTGTCATTTCCAGAATATCCTTACTGATATCCGCCCGGTTCTTGAGAGAGGAGAAGAGCGGACGGATCACGAAGCGCCGCATTTTGCCAACCTTTCGCCATTCGCCCTGAAAGGCACCCTAAACGAATCCGTTTTGTATACGTCCGGAACCGCGCGACGAACGAAAGACCGGGCGGATATCGCAGGGGGAAGTGTGTTGGGAAATGACAGAATTATTTCAGGTTATTTCCGGGATAGGTTCTAGTCCTTGCCGCCCGAGAGCGTGCTTTTTAACTTGCCGGCATACTTATTGACCGGGTTCGACCTATCCAGGAAGGGAAATGCCGGCTTTTTCCTGAGGCCCATCTTTTTCATCTCGGACAGCAGCTCCCTGTTTGCGGGGTCTGCCGCGAGTCCCTCTCTAAACGCGTCAACCGCCTCTTTCTTTCTTCCCGCCGCCAGATATGCCCTGCCAAGGTTCAGGTACAAGGGGGGGTGGAAGAACTCCGCCCCGAAAGGCAGCTTCATGGTGTTTTGGACCGCCTTCATGCACTCCTCGATTCCCTCGGAGACTCCGATGCCCAGCTTTACCATCAAAAACCCGTGATAGGAAAGAAGGAAGGAGTCCCCCGGGTAATGCCCGAGCCCCTCGGAGAGGACATCGAAAGCCCGGCGGCTCCGGCCTTTCCTTAAAAGGCTTAACGCCTCTTTCAGAAAGATTTCGGCCTCATCCGGGCAGAGGTCCTTTTTGAGCCCGGTGATTGCAAGCTTGTGCTGGCGCATCATGGCTTCCGTCAGGGCCCGTCCGGCTTTTTCGCCTGGGCCGTCCGCGTCCCGGAATTCGGATTTCCTGGTGGAGATGATCTGGCCGTTCAGATACACGCGCGTAATCAAAAGGTTTCCGGCGGGTTCCGTAAGCACGAGATAACGGTTTGAGTTTATGGTAACGCTTGCCTCAAGGAGGCTGCTGGTCCCGGATTTGATTTCAATCCTGTCCGAACCTGCCATGCGACATATCATAGACGAGCGGAAAAAAATACGCAAATTCGGTAATGCATCAGTTTGGCAATGCAGAGCGGGGCAGAAGGCGGATGGGAGCATGGCTCGCATCATTCTCGGCAGCCGTCCATGGCTGCCTCCGAGGCTTTTGCCTGCCGCCGCCATCCGGGCGGCGGCTTCGGCAAAAAAACCCGCTCGCATGCCCCCATCCGCCTTCTGTCTTACACGCGCTTCTCTTATACCCGTTTGTTTGGAGTCGCCGGGCGATAAAAAACGGATTGACAGCGACGGACTACTAACATTGACCGTAAAGCTTTTTTTCGTAGCCGATGCCGGCGAGGCGAAGCGGCGCAAAAAAGCATCTCCGGCTGTCTGAGCCCCAAGGGACCAGTCCCCGAAGGCGAGTTTCGGAGATGCGGCGGAGCGAGGCCATGCCGTTTTTTTCGCCCGGCTATGTCAAACTGAGGCACTTCCGCAAATTCCCACGCCTTGCCAGTGCCGCATGAAGGGGATATAATAAAAAACTCGAAATCAAACGGCATCAAGGACGGAAAAGGAGGATTTTTGAGCATGAACATAACCGAGAAGATACTGGCCGAACACCTCTCCGGCAACGAAAGCGGGAAAAAGGAGGTCTTCCCCGGCCAGCTCATAAACGCTCGGGTGGATTTCGTCCTGGCAAACGACATAACCGCCCCCATAGCCATCCGGGAATTCGGGCGCATCGGGGCCCGCGACGTATTTGACCGGCAGCGGGTGACCTTCGTGCCGGACCATTTCGCCCCGCAGAAGGACATCAAGGCGGCCGAGCAGTGCAGGCTGCTGAGAGACTTCTCCCATGACTACGGGCTGAAGTATTACTACGAGGTCGGGAGGATGGGCGTGGAGCATGCTCTTCTGCCGGAGGAGGGCCTGGTGCTTCCCGGGGAGGTAATAGTCGGGGCCGACAGCCATACCTGCACTTACGGGGCGCTGGGAGCCTTTGCAACGGGCGTGGGTTCCACCGATATAGCATCGGCCATGGCGACCGGCGAGCTCTGGTTCAAGGTGCCCGAGTCAATGAAGTTCATATATTACGGCAAGCCCGGCAGATGGGTCGGCGGAAAAGACATCATCCTGCACACGATAGGCGACATAGGCGTCGACGGCGCCCTTTACCGCGCCATGGAGTTTGACGGGGAGACCATACATTCCCTTCCCATGCACGCAAGGCTTACCATCTGCAACATGGCGATAGAGGCCGGCGCCAAGTCCGGCATCGTCGCGCCTGACGAAGTGACCAGGAGTTATGTCGAGGGCAGGGCGAAGAGGGCGTTTACTTTCTACACTTCAGATGCGAATGCCGGTTACGCTGAGACGAGGGAGTACGACGTCTCCAGTATCCCGCTTACTGTCTCCTGCCCGAGCCTGCCGTCAAACGCCAGGCCCGCTGCGGAGCTCTCCAATGTAGGAATAGACCAGGTCGTCATAGGATCATGCACGAACGGCCGGCTTGAGGACCTGCGCGAGGCCGCCCGCATACTGAAGGGCAGGAAGGTAAACCCAAACCTGAGGCTCCTGGTGATACCGGCCACCCGGCTGATATACCTTGAGGCGATGAAAGAGGGACTTTTGGAGACCTTCATCGAGGCCGAGGCCGTGGTTTCCACGCCCACCTGCGGGCCCTGCCTGGGCGGCCACATGGGCATACTCGCAAAAGGGGAAAGGGCGCTTGCCACCACCAACAGGAATTTCGTCGGCAGGATGGGACACCCCGAAAGCGAGGTATATCTTTCCGGACCGGCCGTAGCGGCGGCCTCGGCGGTGCTGGGGAGAATCGGCGTTCCGGAAGAACTGGGGCTCTGATTGAATTGACCCCGGAGGACAGGATAGAGGCGCTGGGCATTACGCTGCCCGCGGCGCCTGCGCCCCTTGGGGCCTATCTGCCGGTTCAGCGGACCGGAGATCTGCTTTTTTTAAGCGGGATTTTGCCGCTTGCGGAGGGCAGGCTGCCAAAGACTGGCCGGGTGGGCGGGGAAGTTTCTGCCGAGGAAGGCCGGGAACTTGCCAGGGCTGCCGCCGTAAACGCGCTGGCGATCCTCAAATCCCACCTCGGGCGGCTCGAAAAGATCAGAAGGTGCGTGAAGATCACCGGATATATCGCCTCCGCCGCCGGCTTTACGGGGCAGGCCGCGGTCCTGAACGGGGCTTCCGAGCTTATGGTACAGGTCTTTGGGGACGCAGGAAGGCACGCCAGGGCGGCTGTCGGCGTCTCCGTCCTGCCGCTTGACAGCCCGCTTGAAGTGGAATTTGTATTCGAGGCGGAGCCGTAAGGGAAAAGCCCCGCATGCCGGGGATGAGCCTTTTACGCCGCCTGTCCGGCCTTGCGCGCGCTTTTCACCAGTGAGTAGCCGGCGGAATGGAGAATCTCCTGTTCCCCTGAGTCCAGCATGTCAATAAAGGCGCTTATGACAAGCGGGTCGAACTGCGTGCCGGAACATGCCTGCAGCTCATCCTTGACCTTCTGGATGGCGTGGGCCTTTCTGTATGGCCTGTCCGTCATCATGGCGTCAAATGTGTCAGCAACCGACAGGATCCTCGCCTTCAGCGTTATCTCTTCTCCTGCTATGCCGTTGGGGTAGCCGGTCCCGTCGTAGCGTTCGTGGTGCTGCAGCACGGTGGTCCTTATCCCTTCCAGAATGCCTACCGGGCCGAGGATATCATGCCCGATAAGCGGGTGCGTCTTGACCATGTTGAACTCGGCGGGCGTGAGCCTGCCGTTTTTATTGAGCACCATCGAATTCACGCCTATCTTGCCGATGTCATGCAGTATCGCCGCGTGTTCCAGAAGCTCCAGCTCCTGGTGGTTAAGCCCGAGCCTTTTGCCTATCATCAGGGAGAGGGTCTTTACCCGCTCGGAGTGGCCCCTGGTGTACTTGTCGTTTGCCTCCAGCACGTTTACCAGGGCCTGAATGGTGCCGAAATAATTGGCTTTCACCGATTCGTAGAGCCAGGCGTTTTCAATGGCGACCGTCGCCTGATTGGCCATCGTGGAGAGTATCTCAAGCTCGTCCCCGGTGAAGCTCGAATCCATCTTCTCAAGGAGTATCCCGCCTATAATCCTCCCCTTGACCTTCAGCGGAACGCCGATTGAGGATATCCCTCCATCCCCGTCAGCCGTCCTCACGAAGACGCCGGCGCCCTCGTTGATCAGTTTCACATAGAGTGGATTTGTCTCCGGGGGGGCAATCGCGCTCTCAACACCCATCCCCTTGTGATACTGAAGGACGAACCTCTCGCCGTCCTTCTTCTCCACGCAGATGTAGCCGCTGCCGGCCTTGAAGAGCTCCGATGCCGTCCGGATGACGAGCCTTACCAGGTCCTCCATCTCTATTATCGACGAAAGCGCCCTGCCAATGTCGCTTATTTTTTTCAGGCGCTCGACCATTTTTTCCAGCTCCAGGTTCTTGGTCTTCAGCTCCCTTGTGAGACTGAGGATTGCCTTGTTCGCGGTCTCCACTTCCTTCACCTTGAATTCAAGCCGCCCGTTGAGCTCCTCAAGGACGCGCTTGTGGTCAAGCTCCATGCGGGCGTTGTTTATCTTCCTCTCCTTTTTCAGGTTCTTTTCATACAAATCCTTCACCTGCCCGATCATCCGGTTTAACGAATCGGCGAGCGCGCCAAACTCCCCCTGGGCGTTGATTTCCACCCGGGCGTCAAAATCCCCGCCTTCGACCTTCCTCATGGTGTCGACGAGGGCCTTGATGGGCTTTACTATGTTTTTTGCGAAAAGCAGGCTCAGGATCAGCGATATGGCGAGCACGGTCGCCAGGTTCAGCAGGACAAGAAAGCGCCTCATGGAGGCAATTTCCTCCCTGGTGCCGGAGAAATCGGATTTTATCTCCACAACCCCGTTTACCTTTATCTGCTTGCTGTGGCAGATGTAGCACCGCGGCTTGTTCATTATCGGCGTGTGGAGGATCATGGCATTGCCCCTGACCACGGGCTCCCTCTCCGACAGGGCCCCGGTGTAAATGAAATCTTTGGATTTGTATCCTATTTCCGCGGGATTGTTGGAATTGAGCACGTATCCGTCGGGCGAGACGATCCTCAGGCTTTTTATCTCGGAGTTTTTGCTGATGTTCGCGATCGTCCGTTGCAGCTCCGTTCCGGCATAACCGCGCAGCATGTCGTCTTCCATGCTCTTGATGATGACCTTGCTCATGAGCCGCAGGTTTTCCGAGTTCATTTCCGTCAGACGGCTTGACTGATAGTTGAGGATAATGACAGTGGACAGGCCAATGGAGGCTATTATAACCAGCGCGATAATGCCTATCATCCTGGTCTTTAATGGCATAATGTCTCAGTTTCCATACTGCAATATTTATGCCTTTTATTATTTTTCTTATTTTTCAAGGGCTTATGAAAAACTCTATTTTTACCTTATGTGATTTCACACATTTTTCAAGCAGCAGTTGCTATAATTAACGCAGTTTTTTGGGATTATATTGAACGAATAATAACAAAATTTCAATGGGTTCCCGGGCGGTTTGTCCGGGCCCGGTAAACTTTTACAATCTCTAAGTCATGTCCAAACCGTTGGTGGCGATCATTGGAAGGCCGAACGTCGGCAAATCGACCCTCTTTAACCGGATGGTGGGGGGCAGGCGCGCCATTGTGCAGGCCGTGGAGGGTGTCACGCGTGACAGAAATTACGCCCAGGCCGAGTGGGAGTCCAAGCCATTCATCGTGGTGGACACGGGAGGATTTTATCCGGAGGCCGCGGAAGAGATATTTTCGGAGGCGAAGGAGCAGGCGCTCTTTGCGGTCGACGAAGCCGATCTGATAATCCATCTTCTGGACGCGAGGCAGGGGCTCATGCCCGCCGATGAGACGATAGCCGGGATGCTCCGTTCCTCGGGGAAAAAAGTCCTCTGGGCGGTCAACAAGGTGGACGCGCCCACAAGGGAAGAGTTGCTTTACGATTTTTACAGGCTGGGCGGAGGGGAGATACATCCCGTATCGGCCGCCACGGGATACATGTTCGAGGAGTTCATGGAGAAAGTGGCGGAGATGCTGCCTGAAAGCGCCGGCCCGGAGCCCGCGGTGGCGATGCCGAAAGTGGCGGTTGTGGGCAGGCCCAACGCGGGCAAGTCCACCCTCATAAATTCGCTGCTGGGCAAAAAAAGGCTCGTGGTGACGCCTGTGGCCGGGACTACCAGGGACCCTATAGACGTGGTCTGCAGCTATTACGGAAGGCGGTACCTGTTCATAGACACTGCCGGCATAAGGAGAAAGATGCAAAAAGCAAACTACCCGCTGGAGCATTTCTCCATGCTGATGGCGTACCGGAGCATAGAGCGCTCGGACGTGGCCGTCATACTAATGGACGCCTCCCAGGGGATAGTCTCAGACGACCAGAAGATAGCCGGCCTGGTCCACGCGGCAGGCAAGGGGGCGGTCTTCGTCCTCAATAAGTGGGACCTGATTGCCAACCCCGAGGAGGCTTACAAGGAGTTCATGGCGGAGTTCAGGCGAAAGGTCTGGTTTTTCGACCATGCCCCCGTGCTTACCGCCTCCGGCCTCGAGCGCAAAAGAATAACGAAGATATTTCCCCTCATAGACGCCGTGCTCGCCGATCGCTCGAAGACCGTGCCGCCCGGGGAACTTGACGACCTGCTGGCCAGGGCGGGCGAGCTTCGCCTGCCCGTGTACAGGGGCAGGAAGGTCCGGGTGTATTCCATCAGGCAGATCGGCAAGGAGCCGCCTGTCTTCGCGCTTTACTGCAATGAGCCGGCCGGCCTGACGGAACAGAACCTCAGGTTTTTCGAAAGGCTGCTGCGCGAGAGGTTCAGGTTTGCCGGGACGCCGATAAAGGTCGTCGGGAAGAGAAAAAGGTGAGAAGGGCGCTGCAGGTGCTCGCAAAGAGTTTCCGGGACTTTTATCTTGACGGTGGAGTGTCCCAGGCGGCGGCCCTTGCGTACTTCTCCATGATGGCGATGGTGCCGTTTCTCATATTCCTTGTGTCTTTCACCGGCTATTTCATGGGCAGCATGAGGTTTTACCGTTTCTTCTTCTCGAGGATAATCAACTATTTCCCCCAGGGGACCGGGAGGATGGCATGGATAGTGAGACGCCTCGGCCGCTACCATAACGCAGGCATACCGAGCCTGGCCCTTTACGGGCTTCTGTCCTACGGGCTGTTTTTGAACCTCGAAAGGGCCATGAACGTGGTCTTCAAGGTCAGAAAGGGGAGGCATATCGTAAATTCCGCGCTGCTGGCCTTTTTTGTCATATTGGTGATAGGCTTTTTAATCCTTTTTTCCATCGTATTTAACGGTTTCGAGCCGTTTCTGAAATTTGCCGGCGAGACATTCCGCCTGAGGATGGTCCATCTTCTGATGATAAAATACATCGTGCCGGGCGCGCTGCTTTTTTCCGTCGCCGCCGCCGTTTATTTTTTCATGCCCGCAAGGAGGATAAGATTCACGCACGCATTATGGGGCGCGCTTTTTACCAGTGTCTCGATAGAGGCGGCAAAGCGTTTTTTTGCCTTCTACATAAAGACCTTCTGGAACGGAAGGCTCTACGGACCGCTTTCGGCCTTCATGGTCTTCCTGCTGTGGATATTTTATTGCTGCTGCATATTCATCATAGGCGGCGAGATTGTGCATAACGCCGGCGCGGAGCAGGCCGGATGATGGAACTGATGGGCAGTGTGGTGGAGGTGGGGACCGCCGGGCTTGTCTACACGGGCCGCCTTGCCCGGATCGGGGAGGCCGAGGTCTGGCTGGAATCCGAAGCGGGCTGGGTCTCGGTCCCGATTGAAAATATGGTCTATATAAGGGAAAAAGAAAAAGATGCGGACTCCCCTTTTTAATTTCCCCTGAATAATATAAAATTGGGTTGAGGTCCGTCGGGGAGGTGATTACATTACCGAGGGAGGGCTGCTAATTTGATCGATGTCCTGCTTGGCGCGACATCAGTGCTGGTGGTCATAATATCAGTTGCCATCGTCTTCAGCCTCATAGAGTTCAGAAGGGAGGTCCGCATCCTGAACCAGTCCCTTCAGAGGCTTGAAAATACGCTCTTTCCCACGATAGAAAAGGTCTCCGGCGCGATCGAGGGGGCAAAGGAGATAGTCGAAAAGATAAACAGCATAGCCGGTGACGTAAAGCAGGTAAGCGGCGCGGGCCGGGACCTGGCCAGGGAAATAGACAAGGTCACGCACGCCATCAGCTCCACTACACTCAGGGTAAGGGCCAGCGCCGAGGGGTTTAAGGCCGGGATTTGGGCGGCCCTGAAATTCATAAAGTCCGAATTCTCGAGAAAAGGAGGCTCCGATAATGGGTGATGAAAGCGGCCGCAACGGCGGCAATGTCATTTTGGCGTTCACACTTGGCGCGCTCGTGGGCGCGGCAGCCGCGGTCTTGTTCGCGCCGGCGTCCGGCAGCGAGACCAGGAAGCGCATCAAGGATTTTACCGGAGACGTCATCGGCAAGGCCGGCGAGTACGCCGGCAGCGTGAAAGGCAAGGTAAGCGGGAGCATCCAGAAGGGCAAAGAGGCGATAAGCGACAGGAAAAACATGATTAAAAGCGCCATAGAGGCCGGAAAGGAAGCTTACATCCGGGAGAAGGAGCGCGTGGAGAGGGACGAGGAATCCGCCCAGTCCTCCTGATGCATGAAGCCTCGATAATGCAAAGCGTGATGGAGATGGCGCTCGACAGGCTGGAGGGCTCCGGTTACAAAAAGGTGGACTCCCTGTCGCTGCGGATCGGCCGCGCAACGGGCGTGGTCTCAGACGCACTGAGGTTCGCTTTCGATGCCCTGAAACCCGGCACCCCCCTGAACGGGGCCGCCCTTATTATCGACGAGGTCCCGGTAGGCGGGAAATGCCTGTCTTGCGGGGAGGATTTTTCAACGCAAGAGAAGTTCATCTTCCAATGTCCTGCCTGCTCCGGAAGCCGTCTTGAGATCACGAGGGGCAGGGAGCTTGACCTCACCCAGATGGAAGTCTCATGAACGTCTGCCCCGGGCGGAAGGTTTTTTCCAATGAAAGTTAATATAGTAACCCGGATACTCGAGGCGAATGAGAGGCTCGC
>JAKAGP010000039.1 GCA_021825785.1 Nitrospirota bacterium | reverse complement strand
TCCTGGACCTGAGAGTTTATATGACCTCTCCAGGTAGAAAGTTCTTACGGGAGGCGGCATGACCCCTGCCCCTCAGTTCACTCCCGATCAGCGCGCATACCTGGCGGACAAGATCATTAACGCCTTTGCGCCCGCGCATAACATCCTCTGCTTTCTGGAGACGGCGCACAAGCAGGGCTCTATTGATGCGACCGTCTCGCCGGAGCTGGTGGCAGCCGCCAAGAGCCGCCTCCAGGAAGCCGCTCTATTTATCCGCGCCCTGGGCAAGCCTCAGGCCAGCCCGGAGCATTGCCCGCACAAAAAGGAATTGACATGCTGGCATGTGGACAATCTTAAGTCCCCTTTATGTCAGGCGGACTGCTGCCCCTTCGGCACGCGCTATTTCCCTGAAAGAAAGGAATCAACCAATGAAGTTTAAAAGACGTCATTCCGGCTTGTCCGGAATCCTTCTTGCTGTAACTATGTTACTCGCCGCCCCGACCTTCGCCGCCGGTCCCTCTTATCTGGACCGGCCCGATCCGGCGCTCACGCCTGGCGCTTTCGATCCTGCCGTAACGCAGGCGAATATCCAGGAGACGATATGCAAGCCCGGCTACACGGCCACGGTCCGCAACGTTACAGATTCTGAAAAGCAGGCGGTCATAGCCAGGTACCGGGCCAAATATCCTCACTGGCCAGCCACGAATGTGGAGATAGACCACGATGGCAGCCTGGAGCTTGGCGGCTCAAATGATCCGCTCAATCTCTGGCCGGAGCATTATTCCGGGCCTTTCGGGGCACGGGTAAAAGATCAGGTTGAAGACTATCTGCACAGGGAGGTCTGCGCAGGCCGAATCCTGCTCAAGGACGCCCAGGAGGCAATAACGCATGACTGGATATCGGTTTACAAGAGCATGCCGAATCCACCGAAAGCGCGGAAGGGAAAATGACAAACATCTCTCCCAAAAAACGGCCTGAGGTCCTTCGCGGCATCACGCGCAAGATGAACACGGGCTGCGGCAACATCTACGTCACTATCAATGAGGATGAAGAGGGGCGTTTCTTCGAGATATTCACTTCCATGGGCAAGGCGGGCGGCTGCGCGTCCAGCCAGGCCGAAGCCCTGGGCAGGCTTATCTCGTTGGCCCTGCGCTCCAATATCGAGCCGGACGTGATCGTGAAGCAGCTAAAGGGCATCTCCTGCCAGCAGCCGCAATGGGGCAAGGGCGGAAAGGTCCTCTCATGCGCCGACGCCCTGGCCAAGGCGATTGAGATGTATAAGAATCCGGGTTTGCCTTTAGATGACGTTGACTCTGCGCCCGAGCCGATAAAGATTGCAGACGCCCCTTCGCACATCGGGGCCTGCCCGGATTGCGGCGGCGCGGTGGAACACGAAGGCGGCTGCGCCGTCTGCCATAACTGCGGATGGTCGAAATGCGCGTAAAGAAGCGCCATATAAACCGCATCCGGATGTACTACGTCCGCGAGGCGATAGCGGTAGAGGCATACCAGGAGCGCTTGCCTGATGCTCTGGCGATTTACAAACTCTTCGGCCCTTCGAATGGTCGAGAGGCAACTGAACAAGATCATTGCGGCAGATAAAGCGAGGAAGGATTCCGGACAAGCCGGAATGACGGAGGGATTATGAAAAAGGGTACTAAAAGCATTCTTTTCGGGGTGCATCAATTTATCTGGCATCCGGTAACGGTCTTAATAGCATGGTGGAAATTATACGGGCGTCCTTCATGGAAAGAACTGGTCTGTATTATCGTTCATGACTGGGGCTATTGGGGCTGTGAAAATATGGACGATGAAAAAGGAGAGTGTCATCCGGTCTATGGAGCTGCCCTTGTTTTTCGGATATTCGATGACCACTATATGCACGATCTGATTTTATTGCATAGCCGTCATTTCGCCCGCCGCTTAAAAACAGAGCCTTCTAAACTGTGCTGGGCCGACAAGCTCAGCATCCTATATGAGCCCTGGTGGTTATACCTTCCCCGCGCCTGGGCAAGCGGCGAGCTTTTTGAATACAGAGAAATTGCTGCCAATGCCGGGTTTATTCCTCTTACAGCTTCACATCGGGCATGGTACGCGTGGATTCAGGATAGGCTTTCCACTTTAGGAAGGGAAAAACGGGCTGATGTAGTGGCTTACGTTAATCCACGGAGACAGATGCCTGACCAGATTCAAATAAATTTTGATTTGACGGGGGAGGAGTCCCGCGTGCTGGCGGCGGTGTCCGCGCACAGGGGCAGGGAGAACGCCGTGCTGGGCGGCGTTCTTGCCGCCGTGGCCGGGGTGGATTATAAAAGGCTGCGCGAGGTGATCGCGCACCTGGTAAACAATCACGGCTGCCTGATAGCAAGCTGCCCCAGGGGCTACTTCATCCCGGTCACGGTCCCGGAGATCGCCGAGGCCACGCGGAGCCTGCGTCACCGGGGCATCATGATCCTAATGCGGGCGTCCAGGCTCCAGAAGGCAAGCCTGGAAGACATATTCAATCAGGCGCGGATGGAATTCGGCGAGGGTGAAGAATGATAGAGGTCCCGATGTCCGACTGGTATGCCGCCGTGCTTCCGGACGAGCAGATAGAAAAGATTCTCTGCGTGACCCCGGAGCCGGACAAGAAATATTTCCCGCTGCCGCTGGCCTCCGTGCTGCTGCACAAATGGCCGGATATCGTCTTCGTGCAACTTACGGCAGAGCAGGCTTGGCAGTACATCTACGAGGGCAAGCGGATATGGGCAGCAGGCACGTTCATCCAGGCGAAGGCGATTGACCTGCTGAAAGGTATCGGCTGGGAGGGAGAGAAATGAGCGACATTACGCGCGGGCAGCAGGCGAAGCTCCACATTGCCGCCAAGGAACTGAAGCTGAGTAAAGACCAATACAAGGCCATACTTTTCAAGCATGGCCACACCTTTACGTCGCAGCGGCTTACCGAGACAGAGGCGGATGCCGTCCTTACGGAATTCAAGGAGATGGGCTGGAGGCCGAAATCCGCAAAGAGCCCGCGTAAGGGAGGCGAGGTCTATCACCACAACTCCAGCCTGAAGGGGCTGAAAGAGGAGATCAAGGAATACGCGCTGAAGCGCTGGGGCCAGGGATATGAGCGTCCCCTGCTTGCCCTGGCTAAAAAGATATACGGCGAGATCGATCACTTCGATTGGATCGAGAGCTTATGGCATTTGAAGCGCATAAAGGAGACCATTCTCCGCATGCAGGCCAAAGGCTCGTATACCCAGCACCAGCGGCGCGAGGCCCTGAACCAGGAGGACCCGTTTTGAAACGCGCAGATATCTATGATCTTAACCCGTCCAGGAAGGAAGTTATAGATCTGCGTTCCGACGTAAAGCGCGAGGACCTTCCGGAGAACGCCTGCTGCATCTTCCTGAAGGCTCTTACCGGGCGGCTGAACATCCCGCAGTTGGGAATGTATCAGATGGAAGTCAATTACTGCTTTGTCTGCGGGAAGAAGCTGAGATGAAGCGGAAAAACATTTTGTATGTTGTCCCGTCCAAGCGCAATCTTAAAGGCCGTTCGGCAAGCGAATTGCGCGCACTTTGTTATTTAATGGTGCTCCCTCATAGCGGCACGAAAAGCAAAATCACCGAAAGGATTCTTGCCGCCTGGTATGTAAGGACCGCTATCAAAAATTTCAGCAACAGGAAAGAGCTGGTCGAGGCATTCAAAAGCGTTGAGCTTAAAAATATGTGCAAGGCCGTGAAGGTATACGCCGGGAGCACCAAGCTGGCCAAGGCGGCAGCACTTCTTAACTGGCGGAATGAATGCCGCAGTAAAGGGCTTAAGCGCCTTGAAGAAGCCAGGGCTATCAAAAGACAGATGAAGGAGGCAGAAAATGCCGCTTAAACCCCGGTTTAGCCAAACGGCCCAGAATCGATTCAGGCCCGAACTGGCCCAATGTGTCGCGTTAAAAGGGCGAACCGTTCGATTTTGCCTCTCGTTGCGCCAGGCGCAATTTTTGAAGGTGTCCGGAATGATTCCGGACAAGCCGGAATGACAAGGGGGAGGGGAATATGATAGCAACTACCATAAAAGCCCGCCATCTGGACGATATTGAGGCCGGGGTAAAGACCCATGATTACCGGGCCTGCAATGCGTTCTGGAAAAAGCGCATCGAGGGCAAGGTCCACCGGGCCATCATCTTCATCTGCGGTCGCCGTATAAAAGGGTTCAAGGTCAAAAGTATCACGGTCGTTGACGTGCCGCCCCACCACCGGGACCTGATCGAAGGGGACAAATGCTATGCAATCGAGCTGGGGGGGGGGCTTTAAATGGCCAACTCCCATGAGGCTGTTTGAATGAAAGCCAAATGGTTCGAAGGCATGAAGGCCGAAGACTTGCCCGGCGATATGGCCATGATCGCCGAGATGTGCGGCATGGAGGTAGCGATCCTTCTTTCCGAGAAGCTCCCCAAGCAGGCCGTTTACATTCGGCCGATGGATTCCGTCCTGGAGAAAAAACGGAAGGAATACGTCCTGGCGAATTTCAAAGGCAACAACCACGCGGAGCTGGCGCTGGTTGTAGGTGTGGCCAAGCGGACCATTTACCGCTGGCTTGACGAGAAGAAAGAAGACGACCGGCAAAACTCACTCTTTGCATCATGAGGCTACGTCGCTGGATTCCCGCTTAAGACGTGCGGGAATGACGGCCAAGATAGTTGTCATTCCGGCTTGTCCGGAATCCTTCTTGAAGTTTTAGTCCGCTTTTTGTATTCTGTTAGCCTCTCCACGAGTACCCATCTGTAATTCCAAAATCTTTTGACAATGTCATAAAAATTCCGCGTCTCTATTTTTTATCCTAAATCCCGGATACGGCACCTCCATGACGGCCGGGGAGCACCGGAGCTTCCCGGCCCTGCCTCTAAGGAGGTCCGGAAAAAACCATGGAGGGTAAAAGTGAAATTCAAACTCATCCGCACTACTACCGGGCCGGGCGGCACCTTCGGCATACTTCATCATGAGGACGGTGCGCCGTTTTTGCTTACGTGCGAGCTGCCATGGAAAGATAACCAGGCGCAGGTCTCCTGCATTCCCGCAGGTGTTTATCAGGTCCAGATGCAATTCTCGCCGCATTTCCAGCGGACATTGCCTCACGTGCTGAACGTGCCGGGGCGCGAAGCCGTCGAGATGCACGCGGGCAATACCATACGCGACATCAAGGGCTGCATAGCCTTGGGCGCGCAATTCGGCATTCTGGCCGGATTGCCTGCTGTTGTTTTATCGCAGGATGCGCTCAAGGCGTTCCTCGGGAATATCGGAGGCGAAAAGGAATTCACTCTGGAAGTCGTCAACGCCTGGGAGAAGGCGGCGGAATGAGCAGAGACAAACACGGACGGACAGGGACGGTCACACCGAATAGCCACGGGCTTGCGGGGCATTTGTTCAATCGAAAGCACTTTAGCTGCAAAAACTGCCAGAGAGTTTTCAGGCAGGAATATCCAAATAAAGGACGCGTTTGCACCGGGATCGTAAAGGACCCTTTCAGGCAATGCGACCTGCTCCGCTTGTGTCAAAGGTATGACAACGGGCAAGAGCACAAGCAGGATATTGCCATAGATGAAGCGGCCAGTCTTGTCTTAGCGATTCAGGGTGTACTTGCAAACGGCCTGGCCTTCTTTTACAAGAGGCCGTGTGACGGCTGCCAGCAAAAATCGGAAGGCTGCGGACCATCGGCGTTTAAAGGGGCCTCATGCTCGGCATAAACCCCGACATCGCCAAGGCGCTGATATCAGCAGGCGGCGGGTTGCTGATCGCCCTGGTTATTCTTATCGGCCTTTACCGCCTGGCCAACAAATACGGCGGCAAGTTCATCGAGGCACAGCAGGCGCAGGCCGAGGCCCTCGGCAGGCAGGCGCAAAGCCTCACGGACTTGCAATGCAGCGCGCAGGCGTATTTCAGCAACGATAACCGGGAGCATCGGGAGATCCTCATATTGCAAAAGTTGACGTTTGAAAAACTTGAAAACCTAGACACGGCAGTCCGGGAAGACATCTGCAAACTGGAGGGGAAAATTGGACGCTAAGAAAGAACGCTATCGCAGGGTCCGGGGCGCGATCCTGAAGATACTGGCAAAAGAACACCCTCGTCCTGTGGACAGCCAAGTGGTTCATGCCCTCCTGGATGATATGCGTTTAACCGTAACGGATGAGGAGTGCGAGAGCCATATCTGCTACCTGGAGGAAAGGCACCTCGTCCATATAGACAAGCGCAAAACAGCGGGCATCAAACTCCATATGATCACGATCTCGGCGGACGGCCTCGACGTGCTCGACGGCATCACTGAAGACAAAGGCGTGAACGCGGCGTTCTGATGGACAGGAAAGGCAAGGCGATAAGGCAGAACATCGAGATGGCTTACGGGGTTTACTGCCTCCTGGGCGGCAACGTGGCGAAGACGCAAAAGGAGCTGGAAAAGCGCGGCCTCAAGCTCAGCCGCCCCTCGCTGGACAAGTGGATAAAGGATTACCGCTTCGAGGAGCGGATGAAACAGGCGGACGCTGAGCGGCAGGAGGCCGAGGACTGCCAGCTCTCGCTTGAGCAGAAGATGATGAAAAAGCTGCTCAGGCAGATCGAGCGCTACGAGGAATATCTGGACAGCCTCCCTATTAACCAGATGGACCACCAGGCAACCTACGCGCTGACGAACCTCTATAAGACGGTAGTGGAGCTTTCCCGGAAGGCGAAAGGGGTGGACGCAAAGAGCCCTGCCACTCTGCGCAAAAAGGCCGACGAGATCATGAGGGCGGAATATGGCATCGAAAGGTAAAGCGCCGAAAGCTGTCGCCACAGTCCTTCGCCCGTATCAGCGGCGTTGGATCAACGATAAATCGCTCCTGAAGATATGGCTTGCTTCAAGGCAGATAGGCAAATCGTTCACGCTCTCGCTGGAGGCCGTGATCGAAGCCCTGGAGACCAAATGCGACAACATGATCCTTTCGTCTTCAGAGCGCCAGTCCAAGGAGGTAATGCGCAAGGTCTTTTCCCATCTGCGCGTACTCCAGGTAGTAAGCGACAACATCATTCAGGCCGAGAACGCAACAAAGGAAGAGGTGGAGCTGCCCAACGGCTCCAGAATAATCAGCCTTCCTGCCAACCCGGACACCGCGCGCGGATTTTCCGGGAATATCTTCCTGGACGAGTTCGCGTTCCAGAGGGACTCAAGCGAGATATGGAAGGCCATGTATCCGACCGTTACGGGAGGTTTCAAGGTCCGGATATCCTCTACCACAAAAGGCAAAAGCAATATGTTCTACCGCCTGTGGACCGAGGGTGATCTGTCAAAGCATATGACGGACATCTATACGGCCGTCCGTGAGGGGCTGAAAGCGGATGTAGACGCTTTGCGAAAGAACATCGGCGATCCTGATGCGTGGGCACAGGAATACGAATGCCAGTTCCTGGACGAAACCACGGCCTATCTTACCTATGAGCTTATCATCGCCTGCGAGAACGAGAAGGCCACGGCAGACCCCGGCGATCTGGCCGGAGGAGAATTTTACCTGGGCGTGGATATCGGCAGGAAAGCCGACCGGACGATCCTGTGGTTGTGGGAGCGCGTGGGAGACGTTTTCTGGACGCGCATGGTCAAAGAGATGAGGAACGCGCCGTTTGCCGCGCAAAGGGATTTTCTTGACTCGCTTCTGGATAGCTCCAGCAGCATTCCCATCAGGCGCTGCTGTATAGACGCCACCGGCATCGGCGCGCAGCTCGCCGAGGAAGCGGCCCTGAGTTTCGGCCCTATGGTCGAGCCCGTCGTATTCACCGGCAAGGTCAAAGAGGATTTGGCCGTCACGATGCGGCGCAAGTTCGAGGACAGGCAGGTCCGCATTCCTGCTGATAGAGATATCCGGGAGGATTTCCACACGGTGAAACGGTTCATTACCTCGGCGGGAAATATCCGCTTTGACGCGGAGAGGACGGAGCTGGGCCACGCGGACAGGTTCTGGGCGGCTGCTCTCGGCATTCACGCCGCAAGCGGCCCCGTGCCTCTTATCGAGTTTGAGGCGACCAGGCGCGGCAGGCGGTTTAACGAAATGGGCGCGTTTGCTTTAGGTTCTACGGCGCGCGGAATGAGAGGGTACTGATGGCGTTTCCCGGAAGGCGCACGTTTGACGAGATCGCAGGCGTGATAGGGGCCGATAACGCGAAGAAGTTCTGCGAGCACTTCGGGGGCGGCGTTCTTTACGTGCCCACTATCGCAATCGTAATGGTTTCAAACCGTGACAACATCATCCGCGCCGAATACGACAATGGCGTGAAGGTTAAACAGCTTATTACCAAGTACAGGATAGGCGAGCGCCAGATACGGAGGATTCTTAATGCCAAATAATAAACAGGTCCCGTCATGCCCAAAAGCATACGCGGGGTTTATCAACGAATATTGGGGGCCGTTCAGAGTAGGCCCCATGCGCCTGGATACCGGAAGCAAGGTCCGGATACATCTGCCAGGCTCCTCCGCGCAGAGGAAAGCCGCATCGAAGAGAGGCAGGATTTTATTGGAGTCCGATAATGCCTGAAGAAAAAGACATGCCTGAGCAAGACGCCCAAGTAACCACGCCGCAAAACGTTGCGCGGATAATTGAGGACGCTCTCGATCAGCCGAAGAATTATCCGCAAGCGGACAAAAAACCCGTAACGGATGAGATAGCCAGGGCGATATCGGACCCTTTCTGGGCGTATTACGTAGGCAAGAAGCTTATCAATCCGGACAAGACGCTCCGGAACGTGGGCGGCGGCTTTGACAACAATCTCGAAATTTTTGAGATGCTGCAAAGGGACCCGCAGGTGCTGTCACATTTGCAGACGCGCCGCCTGGCCGTGAGTGGCAAGGAATGGGAAGTGCAGCCGGCCAGCAATAAGCGCAAGGACGTGCAGATTGGGAATTTTGTGAAGCAGGCGCTTTTGAACTTCGATTTTGACCGCGCCTGCTTCAACCTGCTGCAAGGCGTGCTGCTTGGCTTCAAGGTGTCCGAGATCATGTGGGAGTATTCGTCGGGCAACGTCTGGGTAAAGGAGATGATCGCCCGGCCTTCAAGGCGGTTTGCATTCGGGCTGCGTCGCGAACTGCGCCTAATCACCAGAGACGCGCAAGTTGAGGGCGCGCCTGTGCCGCCTAAAAAGTTTCAGCTCTTCGTCTACGGCGGCGATAACGGATCAGATC
>JAKAGP010000038.1 GCA_021825785.1 Nitrospirota bacterium | reverse complement strand
TGTGCGAGCTGCCATTATGTCGCCGAAATATGCTGGCACCATGGGATCGTGCTCGGCATAAAGCAGGAGTAAAGGGATTGGGAACAATTCTCCACGAAGTTGTCTCGTATGCAGCTCGTGCTGAAAATCTTGGATTGGCCCAGGCGCCATTACTTCAGTAAGGTGTTTGACAAAAGCCATCGATCCTTCCGCAGTCGATAACGGTGCGCCATATTCACGCGCTTCCTCAAGCGATTTGAGTGATTCATCCCAGTAGTGCACATTTTTATATGCCCATCGCTCGGGTTCTCGGCGCGCCATGCCAGCGATCAACTTCCGCACGCCTGGAATCGCGCAGAGTCCATGCAGGATATTCAGGCGCAATTCGGGTACGCCGGGGGAGTGCAAATTGACCAGCCGCGACATCGCACCGGGATCCCGTAGCGCAAGTCGCATACACAGATAGCCACCCATGGAGTTTCCCACCGCCGCACAGCCGCGAATCGAGAGTACATCAATGAGTGCACTGATCCATTCTGAAAAAGCGTCTGGATGGTAGCGTCCGGGTGGCGCGCTGCTCCGGCCGTTACCAGGCAAATCAGGTGCATAGCAGGTAAAATGGGCACTAAGTGGCTCAAAAACATATCGCCAGGAGTAGCTTGATGTCATGAGGCCGTGAACGAGCAGTAAAGGTGGCCCCGAGCCCTGGACGCGCAAATGAGTTTCGACAGTGCCGAGCTTTACGGTTGGAACCCGCAGGGTCCGTGAAGGCACTGTGAAATAGGGATGTGGCACACGCGGAGAATCTGGCAGATCCTCAAATCGACCACGACGAAATGGGATCTGGGTCCTAGGATTCATTTGAGACTCCTCTTATTCTTCAAGCTTTGCAGGGAGCAGCAATGCCGGGTGCCCTCGGAAGCCGCGAGGAATATGGTACGAAGAACAATAGGTATGCCCAGCATTTGGTAGGACGCGATTCGCATGTCTCAACACTCTAAATCTTATGGTCCATCAACCCTTATAACATTGAGGAATGTATGCCAAAATCCAGGTTCCGATCTTCCCCGTAAATCAGTGTATTACTTTCAGCTTTCATTGGCTATCATATTCCAAAGGCTGGTACAAGCACGGCAAAATTCATGGTGAGTCCATGGATTGAGGAACGAAGGTATGCGAAAGTCTGATGAATCGGCATTTATTTTGCCCGAGGCGGGAAATCCAGATTGATTCCTTTTCTTCCCTTCTTGCAGACCCGAAGTTCGAAAACTCGAAATCTCCAAAATTCCTCCTGACACCGGGCGCTGAGATGACACAACCACCCGAAACGGAGATTTTACACAACATATTGTTTTCAAAAGATATCGGCTTTCGGACGCGAATCGGACTTTGGTCCGAAAGATGTGGAGAAAAAGGGCCGAACGGAGAGGAAAAGGCTCCGGAAAGGGGGAGAAAAGTCCGGGTGGAGAACGGCCCGCCGGGATGTGAATGCGGCCAACACCCTTTGATCACACGGAAAAAACGAAACCCGTCTTCCGGAGGATTCTCATCCGAAAGACGGGTTTTTGTTTTCGATTTGGTGAAGGCGGTCGCTTGGTTCCGTCATTCCGGCGAAAGCCGGAGTCCAGTCTTTTGCCTTCTTGAGCCTTTTTCTGGACCCCGGCGTACGCCGGGGTGATGGAGACTACATCTTGCCATTAATGGAACTAAACCATGCCCCCCGTAATATTTTGCATTTAAAAACTAAGGTCTTTCAAAGGCGCTCTCGCCATCGCGGCGGGCAGCGCCTTTTTTATTCCACCTTCCCCCGAAAGGAGAAAAACGAATGAAGCAGGATTTGGAAACGAATGAAATGACCGGCTTTGATGTCGGCAAAGGAAACCCGCCTGAAGAGCATGGATCGTCATTACTCCAGGTGAACGATGAACCGGAAGGTGATATTCCTCCATTGCCCCTCGAGACTGATGCGACCGGGCATATCGTCAAGGAAAAAGCCAGTGCCTTCCCTGCTCCCGAACCTGTGCCCACCATGGAGCCGACCGATATTGGAAACGCGGAGCGGTTCGCCTGGATGCACAAAGGTCTTATTCGGTTCTGCTTGGAGCTTCAAGCGTGGATCATTTACCAGCTTGGGTGCTGGGTCGTAGACGTTGGTGATGGTATCGGGGTGATGGCCAAAAGCACCATCAACTCCCTGTACCAGGAGGCGCAGAAGCTCACTGGGACAGCTAAGTCGGAAATGCTTGGCAATTGGCGGAATTCGTCAACTCCTTCCCGGATGAAGGCCATGGTCCAGTTGGCTCGCTGGGAACCTGGGATTCCGATTCATAAATACGAACTGGACCGAGACCCGTGGCTGCTCAACTGCAAAAATGGCACGCTGGACCTTCGGACAGGCATCTTGCGAGACCATGACCCTGAGGGCCTGATCACACGGATGACCCCGATCGAGTACGACCCAAACGCCACATGTCCCAGTTTTTTTGGCTTCGTGGATCGTATTATGGATGGAGATATGGAGATGATTTCCTTTCTCCAGAGCATGTTAGGGTATATGCTGACCGGCGATACGAGTGAGCAGGGTCTGTTCGTGTTTTGGGGTTTCGGCTCAAACGGCAAGAGCACCCTTATAGAAACCATCAGCAAAGTCCTTGGGCCTTACGCGCTTCACACGCCATCGGCTTCGCTCCTGTCGCAGCGTTCAGGAAATATAAGGAATGACATCGCCCGTCTGGCAGGCGCTCGAATGGTCAGTGCCATTGAGGTGGGAAGCGGCATGACGTTGGATGAACCCCTGGTGAAACAGTTGACCGGCGGGGACCAGGTCACCGCTCGGTTCCTTTACAGGGAACATTTTGAATTCCGGCCCGAGTTTAAAATCGTGTTGGTGGCGAACCATAAGCCTTTAATAACCGGCACTGACCACGGCATCTGGCGTCGGGTGCATCTAGTTCCATTTGAAGTAGAATTCCTCCCGAGGAGATAGACCCGAATTTGCAGGCCAAGCTGGCGGAGGAACTTCCCGGCATTTTGGCCTGGATGGTTAAGGGGTGTCTGGAGTGGCAGGGGTTCGGATTGGCAGTCCCGGGTAAGGTCAAGCGCGCAACGGCAAGTTACCGCCAGGAGATGGACCGTCTCGACCCCTTCTTGGAGGATCGGTGCCTGATAGACCCGGAAGCGACCATGGCATTGGGTGACGCTTACAGCGAATATAGAAGATGGGCAGACGATGCATGCCAGGACGCAGTGAGCAAACGATCTTTTGGCGATCTCATGCGTCAGCGCGGCTTTACCAAGGATAGGGATAACAAGAAGCGCTTCTTGAAGGGCATCCGACTTCTGACAGATGCAGAGAAAGCCGATGGCGTGACACAAGTGACGTAGTGACAGAGCTTTTCGCAAACTTTTAAAAATCGGCAAGGGGTTCACCATTGGCCCCAGAAAGTGAACGGGACCTTCGGGTCCCTTTTTTATTCCCCCAAAATGGACGCCGGAGGGTTTCGGCGATTCTTTCAGGCAAGGCGTTTCAGTCTTCGTGGCCGAGCGCCTTTTTTTATCCCTTATGTCTTGGGACAAAAAATTTAACCTTAAGGAGGGTCCAATGAATTGGCTACGTGCGCCGTAAAAAGGATTCGTCAAGGCAGCGATGACCCAATGTATTTATACTAATAAACTCACAGGAGACTACAATGTATCAATACTTTAAAGAAACGGAATATGAACCCTCTGCTTTTCCCTTTACCTCCGATTTGGCTGGTATCGTCATTTCCAATGATGAGGTAATGAACAGTAGCGGTACAGATTGCATGGGTGACAGCAATACCGTCAATCTTATTTGCCCTGACGCCCAGGTACCTGCCAGTGATTCTGGTCAGGAAGCTATTTTTGGAAGCGATTCGCAGGATACTGCGGATGAAAATGGTTCTCTGGAGACTATTGAAGTTGACGGAGCCGACATCATCGCGGAGGTCAGGCGGAAGGTTGCCGAGCAGTTTCCGGATGGAGAGATGGAAGGTCATGAAAATACATTTATGACCGGTGTTTCTCCCGATAATTTCATGGAGGCACCCAGGAATCCTGAGGACATTGATTTCCGCATTATTCCATACTCCCCCAGGTTTCTTTTTGGTTACATGCCTGCATCCGACGACCAGGGAGAACTCCTTGGTGACCGTCGGTTGTTGTTTGAAGTGAAGACCTTCATCGGGCTTGAATCCGCGATCAAGAGGAAAAAGATTAAAAATCTTAATTCACTGATCGACACCGCGGTAGCTTCGGCCAACAAGTTCGGGGAAAAGGTCAATCTCAAGGAAAGCATCTCCACAGGCATCTTTACCAAGTACAACATCTGGTTCGGCATGCTCCTCCTCTTTATTCAGAACCTTGTAATGTCATACGACCCTCATGGCTGGATGGCCTTTTTGAAAAAAGGTTCGACAAGAAGAAGTTCAGGTCTGCCGAAGATTACATGGCGCTGGCGAGGATCCCGGGAATAATCAAATATGTGGTTCTCGGCAAGGAGCGCCTGATCCAGATCAAAAGGGCGTTGGGCAGGATCGCCGCAGATGATTTGGACCCGGTTGGCGACTTCTTGAGAAAATATGGCCTTCCTGACGATTTCACGGCGGAACCGCATATTTCAAAGTACCGCGAAGAGATCGAATCGGCCATTGCTATAGAGCGCCTGAGTAAAAAAGGCGTTGAGAACGTCAACAAGGCCTTGGTGGAAACGCTGGTCGCCAAGAAGATCGACGTCAAAAAAATGGAAAAGGACATCGTTCTTCTCAACGAGAACGGAGCCGACGTGAACGCCTATCTTAAAAAAGTCGTGATCACAGCCGACAGGGAAAAGGATACTACTTCACGTGAAGCAAGGATTGACTCCTTTAACAAGACAGCCTCGGTTGTGACAAGTTCCATCGATGTATTCGGCAACGATCCGGCTTTCGTAGCTTCCATCAATCCGGCAATCTTGTGCAAGCTTCGGGAGTGGATCAACAGCATTTCCATCAACACGGCCGCATAAGCCAAACAACCCATGAGCAGGCTCCTTTGTCCCTGTGGCACTGGAGCCTTGCCCTTTAATGAAAGGCAAAAGAATATGCACATTCTGCATGCTGGTCTTACCGTACTGGTCTTCACCGCGTATTTGAAGATTTACCAGGAAACCAAACTGAACATCATGAGGTCTTTCGGCTGGCCCAGTCCTGATGACTACCTGTTTTGCACCAAGTTCCGTTCATCGATCGGCGTCATGGCTCTCGACTCGGGGACGTGGACCTTGAACAACAGCGCGACGCTGAACAACACGGTCATTACGCTGGAGCCTTTATTTCCACGCTCCGTTATGTCGCCGAGTATTACGACTTCGTCTTGAACTTCGACGAGGACTTCACGGTAAATGGCTTCGACCGTAACTGGGCCAACCAGATTGCCATCGAAAAGGCAGGGTTCAAAGTCATTCCGGTAATCCATGATTTTTACAGCCATGAACCCCAGTTCTACATTGACAAGGGCTATGACCTGGTGGCCATCGGCTCCGGGGAGTTGCGCAATGGCTCAGCATAGGTTTTGGACCCCATTGTCGAGAGGTTCTACCGGGCGAAGGTGAGGGTTCATTTCCTTGGGACAACCCGGTACGAAATCCTTGTTCCCCTTCCGGTGCGGTCCTGCGACTCCAGTTCATGGACCCAGGCCGGCGCACGGGGCCACATCCTGTACTGGAACCCCGAAAAGCCCGGCATGGACAAGACCGACAAGATTTACCTGGAGGGCACATTCCCGTTTGACGAAAAAAGGACGTACTTCATACAGTATCGCCACCGGAGGGAGCTTGAAATCTATCTCCAGGATGAACTGGGTCTGACCTACATGGATATCATGGGACCCCAGTGGGCTATCAACAGGGCTCTGGTCAATGTGCATTACTTCGTAAGGCTGGAGAAGAGGATCATGGCAAGGCATAGGGAATTAGGCTTCAGCTTCTAATAGCGAAGCCTAACAAACCACAACAGGGGCTGGGCCGTTTTGGCCTGGCCCCTTTTTTTCAAAAGGAGGCATCAGATGAAAACGTCCGTTGTAATACCCTCTGGTATTCCGCAGTTGAGCTTAAAAAGTTGGAAGAAGCGGCATATTGGGCAAGCAAGGATGATAAGCGGCCTTACCTTGTCTGCCATTGGGAAGTGCTCTATGGCGAACACAAGGGAAAGGTCTTCACGAGTCCGCTGTATTATCACACGAAAAAAGGGCTCAAGGAAATCGACAAGCTTATTGCCTTCATGGGCCTTCCCAAAGACACGCCCATTGATTCCCGTCTTGAAAGAGGACGCTGCCTGCTCCGCGTATTTGTTGATAAAAAGGGCAGAAACATGGCCCTGCCTTATGGAAGGATTCCGCCCGGAATGATCCCGTCATAGGCCAAAGGAACGGGCCTTTAGCCGCTAAAAATGGGGAGGTACGATGTTTGTGCCTCCCCTTTGAAATCCTGCCTCATGCTTTGCCGCCCACAGCAATACAACCCATCCTATCCCATTGAACTTTATCCGTATTTCCCATATTCCGTCGGCTGTTAAAGTTACAGCCAAAACCGTCTTGCGAAGTTAATCAAAACGGTAATGCCGTCTCTCTCCAGCCAACCACCTTGACCCCACTCTGACGGTAGCTGTCGGACCCTCCATAAATAAGGACCGGTTCCCCGGCAATTTCTCCTGCAAGCTTACGCCATTTTAGAAGGCCGGTGAAGGCCTCGAGGGTAATGGTCTTGCCTGATTTGATCTCCACCGGCAACAATCGCGTCCCCTCTTCAATTATAACATCAACCTCGTGGCCGTTACTGTCCCGAAAGAAAAAGAGATTGGGCCTCTCGCCCCTGTTGAGGCGCGATTTCATAAGCTCGGCAATGATTAAGGTCTCGAAGATATTTCCCCGTAGCGGGTGAGTCTCGATTTGTTCCGGGGTTTGAATCCCCAACAGCCACGAAACCAGTCCCACATCATAAAAATATAGCTTGGGCGATTTCACCAGCCGCTTGTTGAAGTTTGCGGGATGAGGCCTAAGGAGAAACACGATATAGCTTGCCACAAGCACCGATACCCAGGCTTTGGCCGTATTGTGGGTGATTCCGCATTCCGCTGCAAGTGAAGAAAGGTTTAAGAGTTGCCCGGTCCTTCCGGCACAGAGACGCACGAAACGCTGAAAAGTCTCCAGTTCCTGAATTTTCAGCATTTGCCGGACATCGCGTTCGATGTAGGCGGTCACGTAGGCAGAAAACCAAGCGCGAGGTGATATATCGCGGTCATACAGAGGTGGATAACAGCCGGTGTAAAGTACATCATCTGCCTTTTGCTGCAACCTTTCCGCACGGATCAGTTCCGGGAAGGAAAAGGGAAGAAGCTCAACAAAGGCGGTTCTTCCGGCCAGAGACTGACTGATGTTGGACAAAAGGCCAAATTGCTGGCTGCCGGTGAGAATAAAAAGTCCCATGCGGCCATCGGCGTCTACTTTGGTCTGGAGATAAGAAAAAAGTTCCGGGCAGCGTTGAACTTCATCGAGGACAGCACCATTTGGAAACCGCTCCAGGAAAGAGCGGGGATCATCCCGGGCCGAAAGCCGAAAATCAGGGTCTTCCAGAGAGGCATAAGGCTTGTCGCCATAGACCATACGGGCCAGGGTCGTCTTTCCGGACTGGCGCGGCCCGGTAATGGTGACTATCGGGAAGCCCTTCAAAAGCGTGCGAACGGTATTTTCGGCATCTCGTGTAATCATAAAGGGAAGTATAACAGAACTATGCAAATTGTCAAAGACTTTTACAATATGCTTTGAGTTATCGTTTTTATGGGCTATGCGAGTTCGCTTTTTCCCGTTGCCTTGATTGGTGATCTGTGATGAGCAGTGTAATGCGATGACCTGTGAAACCGAGACCAACTGCCAGTGACCAACATGCTGAAATCCTATTGCTTTCGGTAGGGCTATCGAAACATAGATTCTCTATAGGTGGCAGATATCAACGTTACTATGTATTTTCAGATTCACAACATGTAGTGATCCCAAAAGAAAAGGCCCCACCAAATTTTTGGGGAGGCCTTTTCTCTATCGAACGACTGTCCACACGGTTACGGCGCGGCTCGCGTATAGCTCACATTCAGCTGGCGGCTGGCGATGGTCAGCGAGCCGATGGCGGCAGTAAGTGTCACCCCATCTACCTGGCTCTCGGGCACGGAGAAGCTCGGGGTTCCCGAAAGGGCGTAAAGGGTGAAGGAATAGGTCTTGGCGCCTGGCCCAGAAGAACAGGGCGGATAGTATCTCAGCTCCGGGCCGTCCGTACTCACGCCGGCCGTGCCCAAATCGGTGCCCGCCTCCAGCGACGTCACATTACCCGGGATGTGAAACAGGACCCAGTTCCACTTCGTGCCGTCAAGCGCAATCGTGTTCATTGTGAGCGCATATTCCACTGTCCCCTGGGGAGCGTCAGTCCAATCCAGCGGCGGACTCGGGCTCAACATGCCGCCGGCCCCGTCGCATGTATACATGGCCGGGAGAGTGCCGCTATCGGCAAAGGCCGGGCTCGAAAAGGAAAAGGTCTGGCCGAACAGGAAGTCGGTGTTCAATATAGCGGGCTGCGTCTGAAGCGGATCGGAATAAAGGTAACCATTGCCGCACAGGGCGTCGTAATCGGGACTCCCTCCATCCTCCGCGGTGGCTGTCTTCCTGAGGGCCATGAGGGCGGCTTTCTGGTCGGCGGTGAGCGAATTCCCCACCTCGGAGAAGTTTGTTGCATAATAGTATGATATCTCGCCGTCCAGTTCTCCATACTGCTCGACAAGATTGATTACGGCCGCTTCGTCCACCACCCCACCCGGGTTCAGGAAGTTCCGCAGCGCCCTGGCTATCTCGCCTCGTTTCGCAACTATGGCCATCAGGTCCGGTTTCTGCTGCGCCACCAGGCCCGTTATTTTCTCCCGCTGGGCAGGATCCAGTTCCGCCAGGAAAGCGTTGCCCATGTCTGCCGTCATGTTGGAGCTGATGGTGTAGCTGGGGTTGTGCATGGCCTTGATGTCCTTCATGAAGAAGGAACCGAAATAGGTGCCCTGGCGCTCGGGGCAGAAGTAGACGTCCGCATCCAGGTTTCCGAGGTACCACGCGAGCATCTCTCCCGCATAGGTGCGCATCATCCTGTTCGGGTACCTGGCAAGGATGGCATCGATTTGGTCCGGGGTCGGCTGTTTCCAATCCAGCGCCCCCTTGCCTTTGATGGCGTCCAGCG
>JAKAGP010000037.1 GCA_021825785.1 Nitrospirota bacterium | reverse complement strand
ACTCGGCAGGGGCATAATGTCTGTCCCTCGTCACCCCTTCCAGTTCGTGTGCTATGGCGCTTTCACCGCCCGTAATGCGGTTAAAGAGCGTGGATTTGCCCACATTGGGCCTTCCTATGATGGCGACTAGAGGTTTTTTTGGCATAAAGGTCTTTCTGGATTCCCCGTATTAGAATTGCGTGTATTATAGCAATTATGCGCGAAATCACATACACAAAAGATTTTTTCCATTCAGGTTAATTTTACAATTAATTGATATTAAAAAGAAATTTAAAAGGGCATATTTTTTGCTATTAAAAATTGAGGATTTATGTCATTGAAGACTAAGATCATAAGCATTATCGCGTTGGTCATAATGGCCACTGTTGGGGTCTCGACTGCCCTCGTGCTCAATTTCCAGTCAACTGTGATCTTAAAAAACAACCTGCTCAGCATGAAACTCATGAGCGGGATCATCACCCGGTCCATCGAGCAGGACATGGTCATGGGTGAGACAGGCGGAGTCCAGAAGACGCTTGAGAACATCGGGAAGACCCCGGAGATCATCAATTTAAGAATAGTCTCTCCTGACGGATACATATTAAGTTCCAAAAACCCTTCAGAGATCGGTTACAAATCTCAGGATTTTGTATCTTCCGACGAAAGGGCCGGCCGGCCCGCTATCGTGGACAACGCCATGCTTATGTATGCCCCTATATACAATGAGCCGCGCTGTTACGGATGCCACAGCAGCAAGGTGAAGGTAAACGGACTTGTGGAGATCAAATCCGATTTAACAAGGACGGAAGGTAATATATTGGCCGTGAAACGGTTTCTGGTTTTTGCCAATATGCTGACAGTCATCGTCGTCTCGATGCTTCTGGGTCTGCTTTTTGCCAAAAACATCGCCAGACCCGTTAAGACCCTTCTGGATACCATGAAGAAGGTTGAGGACGGGGACATGGAAGCCAGAGCTGAATTTGGGGGCGAGGGCGAGTTAGGGGCTCTGGCGGAGTCCTTCAACCGCATGGTCGAGCGCATCAGGGAACTTCACGAAAAAAACCTTAACAAGGAAAGGAAGATAAACAGGGCCCGCACGGAGCTTGAGCACAAACGCTCGCTGGAGGAGCTGAATTCCCGGCTGGAGTTCAAGGTAAAGGAGGTTGAGACCGCAAACCACGCCATACTGAGTCTGAGCAGGGAGCTAAAAACAAAAAACATTGAGCTTGAAAAGATGGTCGAGCGTCTGAAAAAGATAAGCGATCTGGGCCGTGCCCTGTCCCACGCGGTGGAAGTGCAGGAGTTGCTGAAGCTTATAATCAGGACGGCGTCGGAGCTCCTCAAGGCTGAAAACGGGTATATCTACATCGAGAAAAACGGGGTGCAAAAACTCCTCTTCCGGTACAGGAAAGGCATGGGCGTGGAAAAGTTCGGAAATGTCATGGACCTGGAGCGCCCGGACTTCAGAAAACTGCTTGAGGGGTCAAATGTCTTTTCCGCCTCTAACGGCGGCGCAGGTGCGGTGTCTGCTATCGGCGTGCCCTTCCTGATAAAGGGAAAGCCCGCCGGAGGGCTGCTTCTTGAAAAAAACAGCGAGTCCTTCTCTGAAGACGAACTGGAGGTGCTGGCTACACTCTCGGGGCAGGCGATGGTGGCTATAGAAAACGCATGGCTTTACGAATCGGTTAAAGCCAATTATTTCGGTACCGTACAGGCGTTGATAAACGTAATAGAGGCAAACGACAGGTATACGAGGGGCCATTCTGAAAGGGTAAGGACGCTCTCGGTGATGATAGGCAGGAAACTGGGGCTTCCAAGCGCGGAAATGGAACTGCTGGAGCATGCGGCCATCCTGCACGATATAGGCAAGATCGGTGTCGACTCCCTTTTGGTCAACAAAAACGGGAGGCTTACAAAGACTGAGTTCAGCCTGGTGAAGGCACATCCCCTGATCGGAAATGAAATACTTGACCCGATAGGGACACTGGAAGGGATCAGGGCAGCTATCCTCCAGCACCATGAGAGATATGATGGGACCGGCTATCCATTCGGCATAGCGGGAGAGGAAATAACCCTGAAGGCGCGCATCCTGAGCGTGGCCGATGCGTTCGACGCCATGATGACCGACAGGCCGTACAGGAGAGCCTTTTCCCTGCAGAGGGTGAAGGAAGAGATACGTGATTCCTCAGGAACGCATTTTGACCCCCTGGTGGTAAGCGCGTTTTTGGATATGCTGGATTCAAATGAAGAGGATATACTTGCCAGGGCGGGGTACACCGTAAAGCCCGAAGGGCTGGCGGTCTGACCTCCCGGTAAGAAAATGCCTTACATAAGATTCTCGGGCTTGCCACGGGAATCTCAATGGCGGGCCGGTTAAAAAACATTCCACCCATTGGACAAAAGGCCCTATAGAGCCTATGCGAGGCAATGGAAACGCCTCGGTTTATTAAGGAAAATTTGCCATTTTTCCAATCAGTTGTCTTTGTAAGAGACCCCGGTCCGACGAGGCGACCGGTGTCGAAGAATGGCGAAAATTCTTTTTTTTTGAAATTTTTCAGTCAATTAGTTAAGAAAATTATTAACTGTCCTAAAGTTTTAATTTTAAATTTCCGAATTAAAGATAAGGAAGAAGCGCACACCCGGCTTTTTTGCGGGCAACGAATGAAAAATTCTTTGCATTGGATTCCTTGCGGTTTTTTTTTTTTTTGCCGCGGGCAGGAGTAAAGGAACAAGGGGCATATGGGTTTTTTTATGCATTGGTGGAAAAACCGTATTAAGAGGGCATCTATTTATGTGAAGCCGCCGTCCCTTACGGGCAAGATACTTGCGGTAAGCCTGCCCGTGATCGTAGCGGTAAGCGTTCTTTTCTGGTGTCCTTCCATTCATTACATGAAGCGGGCTTCCCTGGACCAGGCGATAAAAACCGCCCAGTCACAATCCGGCCTGATAAAAAGCGCTCTCATATTCGGTATGCTTAAGAACCAGAGAGAGGGCATCCAGCAGACGGTGGAATCACTGGCCAGGGCAGACAACTTCACATGGCTGCGCGTAGACAACATGAACTACAGGGTCCGTTATTCATCCAACGTTCGGGAGATAAACAAGGACCTCTGTTCAGGGGCCCCGAAATACGCGTTCACAAAGAAGCCATGGGAGATACAGACCATAGGGGGCCGGCGGGTGCTCTCCATGTTTCGCCCGATACCAAACATGAGGCCATGCTACACGGCTGCCTGCCACTATCATCCGAAATGGCAGAAAACACTTGGTGTAATAGAGCTTGGGTATTCGCTTGAGCCCATGGACCGGCAGGTAACTACCCAGGGCTGGATGATCGCTCTTTTCGGGTTTGTCTTCATATCCGCCCTTTCGGTCCTTCTGTATTTCATTATCCGCAGGTTTGTCCTGAAACCGATCGAGACCCTGACCGGGAGGGTAAGGATGACCAGTTATGAAGAAAAAGACTTAGACCTCTCTCGCGGCCTTGAGATAGGGACAAGAGACGAAATCGGCGTACTGGCGCGAAGCTTCAGTGCGATGACGGAAAAGCTCATGGAGAAGCACGAAGCCGCCCAAAAGGAGCTGGATGAATACAAGGCGTCGCTGCTTCAGGCCCAGAAGATGGAGGCCATCGGCGCCCTTGCCTCCGGCATTGCGCATGACTTCAACAACCTGCTTACAGGCATCATAGGTTACGCGGAGATCGCGAAGCTTCAGAGTTCCCAGGAGAATGTGAAGGAAAACGCGGGGATGGTAGTCAATACCGCCAGAAAGGCCGCGCAGCTTACCAGGCAGATACTTCTTATCGGAAGAAAACTGCCCCCTGAGCAGAAACCCACCGCCATCTCACATTTCATGGACGAGTCCATGAAGATATTGAGACGCATGGTGGAGGAAAACATCGAGCTCCAGGTCTCCATCTCGTCGGGTCTTCCTCCTGTCTATATCGACCCAGCGCAAATAACGCAGGTCCTTATGAACCTGGTGATCAACGCTCGTGACGCCATGCCGCAGGGAGGTACAATAAACATAAACATCCGGGAGTTCCGGTGCAATGAGGAGTACTGCAAGCATAACGCATATGCAAGGCCGGGGCATTTTGTCCTGCTGTCCGTCTCTGATGCCGGCCCGGGAATTCCGAAGAAGGTAAGGCACAGGATATTTGAGCCTTTTTTCACAACGAAGGAGCCCGGGAAGGGGACCGGTCTGGGGCTTGCGGTGACCCATTCTATAGTAACTTCGCACGGAGGCTGGATAAATCTGTACAGCGAAGAGGGCAGGGGGGCCAAGTTCAATATATACCTTCCTGTTTTGGAAACAGCAGCCCCGGACCAGAAGGCGCCGGGCCAGGAAAGCTATACGGGGGGAACTGAGACGATATTGATCGTCGACGACGAACCCCTTGTGAGGGACATCGGGCTTTCGATGTTGACGGAGCTTGGATACAAGGTGGTGACCGCTTCAAACGGGGCAGAGGCCGTAAGCACCTACAGGGCCAGGAGGAAAGAGATAGACCTTGTGATAATTGATAACATAATGCCCGGGATGGATGGAATAAGCGCAGTACGGGCGCTTAAACAGATCGACAATTCCGTCAGCGTGGTTCTGTCGAGCGGCTACGTTGCGGATGCGCAAAATCTGAAGGATGCCGGTTTTAACGGCTTCCTGAGCAAGCCCTACAGCCTGGCCCAAGTGGCGGAAACCGTCAAAAGAGCGCTGGGAGCGCGAAAACAGCCCCAAAAATATTCCAGGCTTTATTAGAAACTGTCTCTTCCGCTCTTTATTGTTCGGAATCGATTTTAAAACAGGTCCTGGTCCTAACAAACCTCGAATATGAACTCTATCTCAAGAGGGCTGTCCATGGGAAGCGCTACCACGCCCACCGCCGCGCGAACATGCCTGCCTGCTTCGCCGAATATCTGTACAAGGAAATCGGAGGCCCCGTTCAGCACCGCGGCCTGCCCTGTAAAGCCCGGGACCCCCGCGACATATCCCGTTACCTTGACGCACCTTTTGATCTTGTCCAGTTCTCCCAGGTAACCTTTTACAACGGCAAGGGCGTTCACCGCCGCTATCCTGGCAAGTCCGGCCCCTTCCTTTTCATCCATATCGGCGCCTAACTTCCCGGCCTTAACCAGCCTGCCTTCCTTTACCGGCAAAAGACCGCTTAGAAAAAGAAGATTGCCGGACCTCAAAACCGGAACATATGCGCCAAGGGGCGTTGGCGGCTCCGGCAGCGCGATGCCCAGGCTGGCCAATTTTTCTTCTGGCGTCATCTGCTACAGTCCGAGTTCTTCCGGCAGGCCAATCCTGCCAAGGACTGCCGATGCCGCCGCCACTGCCGGGCTTGAAAGGTAGACCTCGCTTTCCGGATGCCCCATTCTTCCAACGAAATTCCTGTTGGTGGTGGCAAGGGCCCTTTCCCCCTTTGCCAGTATGCCCATATGGCCGCCAAGGCACGGACCGCAGGTAGGCGTGGAGACGACCGCCTCGGCTTCCACGAAGATCTCGAACAACCCCTCCTTCATGGCCTCCATATATATACGCTGAGTGGCCGGTATTATCAGAAGTCTTAAATTCGGATTTACCTTCCTGCCCCTGAGTATCTGTGCGGCTTCCCGAAGGTCCTCGATGCGTCCGTTCGTGCAGGAACCTATCACCACCTGGTCTATTCCGATGTTTGAGAGCTCCGCAGCGGGTTTGGTGTTGGAAGGAAGGCTGGGGCATGAGACCGTTGGGGGAATCTTCGAAACATCATACTCTTTTATTTCCACGTAGGCAGCCCCCGGGTCCGAGGTGTAGAACTTGAACTCCCTCTTTGCCCTTCCCTTCACATACTGCATGGTTATATCGTCAGGCACGATTATGCCCGACTTGCCGCCGGCCTCTATGGCCATGTTGCACATGGTAAGCCTGGCGTGCATGGGGAGGGCCCTTATCACGTCTCCCTCGAACTCCATGGCCCGGTACAGCGCGCCGTCAACGCCGATGTCTCCAATGGTATGAAGAATAAGGTCCTTTCCCCCCACCCATTTCTGCAATTTTTCCCCATGATAAATGAATTTCATGGATTCGGGCACCTTGAACCAAAGCTCGCCCGTAGCCATTGCGGATGCCACGTCAGTTGAACCCACACCCGTTGCGAAGGCGCCAAGCCCGCCGTACGTGCAGGTGTGGCTGTCCGCCCCGATTACAAGGTCTCCGGGCAGGACAAGGCCTTCTTCCGGCAAAAGGGCATGTTCCACGCCCATCCTTCCGACCTCGAAATAGTATTTGAGGCCATACCCGCTGGAGAATTCCCTGAGCATCTTGCACTGCTCGGCGGCTTTTATGTCCTTCTGCGGTGCAAAATGGTCCGGGACGAACGTCACCCGCTCCCGGTCAAAAACATCGCGGGCCCCGATGCGCTTGAATTCCGATATGGCTATAGGGGCGGTTATATCATTGGCCAGAACGAAATCCACCCTGGCGTTGATAAGCTGTCCGGGATGGACCTCTTTCCCCTCGCCGCCGTCTGCCAGGTGCCCGGCAAGTATCTTCTCTGTTATGGTCATCATGTCTGAAAACGGCCTCCTTTATATAAAAAATCTGATTGCGAAAAACCTTAAATCCCGCTTTCCTAAGTTTTTTATTATATCCCCCTGCCGTTCGCGCTGGCAAGGCTGTTAAATAAAACCTTAGTGCAATCTTCGCCTTCCCTGTTTGAGTATTTTTTATAGTCTGATATAAGATAAACAAATGGGAGATGGTAGCCGCATCAAAATAACTTCCAGGTCCAGTTCTCTGCTTGAAACCAACGTAACCATTAATCTCTCCAGATACCTTGTGCTTACCGAAGTGCTTAGTGAAAGGGCGGGCGGCGGCAACATAATAACCCGTGTGTATCTGGGCGGGGAGCTTATCGACACCAGGACCTCGCGGCATCAAAGGGAAAGCGGGCGGAAGTGCCACGAGCAAATGCAGGAGCAGCACGAATGCGCCGTGGGCCTGCTGAAAAAGGCAAAGATGGCCGGCGGAGGACAGAAGGAAGCTGAGAACTATCTCAAAGAGGCCATGGCCTTTTTAAAAAATAAGCAATACCGCATGGCCCTGGATGTGCTTTCCGAAGGGTCGGGCCGCTATCCCGAAGATGCCCTCCTGCTCTCTTATTACGGCTGCCTTAAGGCCAGGCTTGGAGATGGCATAAAGGATGGGATATCCGGCTGCCTGAAGGCTATCAAACATACTGAGAGGCTGCCCTTTGGAGCGGAGTTTTTTTTCCCTGTCCTGTACCTCAATCTGGGCAGGGCGTATCTGGCCGCCCGGGAAAAAAAAGAGGCCGTCGGCGCTTTTGAAAAAGGGCTTGCCGCGGACCCTGAAAACAGGGAGCTCCGCCAGGAGATGAAAAAACTTGGCGATAGAAAAAACCCCGTATTGCCGTTGCTTGGCAGGTCAAACCCCGTAAACAGGTACGCAGGCAAGCTTCGGCACGCCCTGCAAAAAAGAAGCAAAGACAACCGGTAAGCATTAACACCAGGCCCGTTGATATTTTAATTGAATCGGGAAAAATCGGGACACCGCCTCATATCTGCGGGACATCTTTTTCCCCCGCCTCATCCGCGTGTTCTGCTAAAGCGGTCTTTCTTGGTCAGAAATGGGCGTGTCCCGGTCTGTTATCTCGCAAATATCTTTTTGTTATATCGTTAGTATTATTTCCACGTTTTTTTCTTGCTGCATATGCAGTGCCAAAGTGGCGGCACGTTTGCGGATGTCACGCTTGGTGTGGCGTAGCAGACAAATTGATGATAATGCTCGGCCACCTGGTTGCAGGTGCACTGGGCCTCGAAATGTGATGCCGCCTGAAAGAGCTGGGAATAAGGGCCTGAAAGAAAGGGTATGGCGCCCGGCTTGCAGATCTTTTCCTTTGGGTTGATGCCGTTGTCACCGTTCTGTGCGAAAACCGTTGCGCTTAAGCCCAATACAATAAACAACGACAACAGGCAAATCACGGCTTTTTTCATTTTGCCTCCTTTTTCCCCGGAGAGATTTCTCCGGAAAGCGTTTTGTGGGCTGCGTTTGGAATTAATAATGTGAAACCGTGTAGTCCCTAACAAACTTTTATCAAACCGGGAAGTGGATGTCAAGGGGGAGGCGATTGTGGAATTTCCCAGGCAGTGCGGTGGCACAGGGAGGGAAGGGGGCAAGGCCCGAAGCGGCAATGCTCTGGCTATAGCTCCAGCTTTTTAAATGATCTCTTTTCTGCCCTGTTTGGGCAAAATGGCTATGCCGGAGGAATCTATATGGCAACGGAACATGTCCTTGTGGGGGTCGTAGCCTATGGTCTCGCCCTGCTCGATGAGGTTCTGCTTGTCCACTATGACGTTCTTGAGCCTGGCCCCTTTACGGATGACGCAGTTGTCCATTATGATGCAATTGTCAATGGTAACGCCCTTCTCCACGCGCACCCCGCTGCGGAGGACGGAGTTCCTAATGGCGGCGCCGTCTATCAGGCAGCCGTCCGCGATGGCGCTGTTCACGATCTCCCCGCTTATGATCTTTGTGGCCGCCACTTCTGAAAATGCCGGATGAATGGGCCAAAGGGTGCTCATGGGGTCGAACCCGGGGGTAAGGCCCAACATGTCCATGTTGGCGTCATAGTATGACTTTATGGTGCCCACGTCCCTCCAGTATCCGGTCTCTTCATACGGTTTTATGTCCGGGATCACATTGGTGGAAAAATCATAGGCAAACACCCGGCCTTTATCCAGGGATGCGGGCAGGATGTGCGTGCCGAAATCATGATGCCTTTTTGCCTGCGCCTCCACGAGGGCCCGGGTGAGAAAATCCCTTCCGAATATATAATTGCCCATGGACACGAAGGCCCTCTCCGGGTCCCCCGCCATGGGAATGGGTTCCTTGGGCTTTTCCTGGAAGGTGGCGATCCGGTGGTCGGAATCAGCCACGATAACGCCGAAGCTGGACGCCTCCTTGATGGGTACCGGCCTTGCCGCAACGGTTATATCCGCCTTCTTCTCCAGGTGGAAGTCTATCATCTGCCGTATGTCCATCCGGTAGATGTGGTCCGCCCCGAATATGATGACAAGCTCCGGATTTATCTGGCTTATGAAGTTCAGGTTTTGGAACACGGCGTCCGCGGTGCCCTGGAACCACTCCGGCCCCATCCGCATCTGCGGCGGAACGACCGCCACGAAATGCTCCCTCATGACGGAGGAGAGCACCCAGTTGTGCCTTACATGCTCAATGAGCGACTGGGACTTGTATTGGACCAGGAGATAAATGGAATATATCCTGGAGTTGATCATGT
>JAKAGP010000036.1 GCA_021825785.1 Nitrospirota bacterium | reverse complement strand
GTTCCTGGAAAACTAGCACCAATGGCGCGAGAAACTTTCGGGCCGGAGTACCCAGGGCTCCTGGCGGAGATCAAGGAGCGGGTCCGGGCGGCCCAGTACGAGGCGCTACGGGCCGTCAACCGCGAGCTGGTTTCCCTTTACTGGGACATCGGCCGCATCATCACGGAACGCCAGGTGGCAAGCGAGCACGGCGACGCCGTGGTGAAAAGGCTGGCCGAGGACCTCCAGTCCGAGTTCCCCAAGGCCACCGGGTTTTCCAGACGCAATCTCTTTTACATGCGCGAGTTTTACGTCACCTACAAGGACGATCCGAAAGTGCAACCATTGGTTGCACAGATCGGGTGGACCCATAACCTGATCATTATGACGCAGTGCCGGGACTCCCTCGAACGCGAGTTCTACATCCGAATGGCCCGGAAGTTCGGCTGGTCCAAGAACGTCCTGGTCCACCAGATCGAAAACCAGAGCTACGAGAAGTCCCTCACCGGCCAGACCAACTTTGACCAGGCGCTTTCGCCGGAGCTGCGTTCCCAGGCCGCGCACGCGGTCCGGGACGAGTACGTGTTCGATTTCCTGGAGCTTGGCGAGGAGCACTCGGAAAGGGAGCTGGAACGCGCCATCATTGCCCGGGTCGAGACCTTTCTGCGCGAGATGGGCGGCATGTTCGCCTTCATGGGCAGTCAGTACCGGTTGGAGGTGGACGGCAAGGAGTTCTTCGTTGACCTGGTGCTTTTTCACCGCCGCCTGAAGTGCCTCGTGGCCGTGGAACTCAAGATCGGCGAGTTTCAGCCGGAGTTCGTGGGCAAGATGCAGTTCTACCTTGCCGCCCTGGATGACCTGGACCGGGAGGAAGGCGAGAACCCCTCCATCGGTATCATCCTGTGCAAGGAGAAAAGCCGCACCATCGTGGAATACGCCCTGCGGGACGCGCGAAAACCAATCGGCGTGGCCACCTACAGGATCGTGAAGCGCCTGCCCCAGGAGTTCAAGGGCCAACTCCCCGAGCCCACGCAGATCGCCAAGCTGATCGAGGGCATTGAATGATGGGCAGGGAAAATATCAGACAAGAAACGCAAAGCGGCTTACCTCGCGGCTGGCGAAGGGTGAGGATAGGTGATGTTGTTACCGTTTTACCAGGCCAGCATATTCTTGAGGCTGACTATGTGCAACACAAGTGCGGGATAGGATATATCACAGGCCCTGCCGATTTTGGTTATGAGAAGCCTTTGATAACGAAATGGACCGAGAAGCCTAAAGCAACATGTGAACCAATAGATGTACTTGTGACAGTAAAGGGAGCCGGTGTTGGCAAAATCAATCTTGCTCCTGATGAAAAAGCTGCTATAGGCCGCCAGTTAATGGCCATACGTCCTGATTTAGATACATTAAATCTGCGCTTCCTATTCTATTTCCTTAGATCATGTATCCAACACTTTCAGGATACAGCAACTGGATCAACTGTACCCGGCCTTGACCGGGATTCAATCGAGTCGTTATGCATGCCTCTTCCACCCTTAGACGAACAAAAACGCATTGTGGCGATTCTGAATGTTCAATTGCCCGCTGTTGAGAAGGCAAGGAAGGCCATAGAACAAAATTGTAACAACGCAAAACTCCTGCCTATGTCTTATCTTCGAGAGCTTTTCTCAAAGCTCAAAGGAGACATACAAAGAACGGCAACTTTGGGTGACATCCTGTATTTAAGAAAAGATGTCATTCACCCATACAACAAACCAAGAGGGCCTGCGGTTTTTATCGGCCTTGAGCACGTTGAATCAGGCACAAGAAAGCTTTGCGGCTCCCAACCGGTCGAGATGTCAGAACTCACGGGAAGAAAACCGAGGTTCCACAAGGGAGATATTGTTTATGGATATCTCAGGCCCTATTTGAATAAAGTATGGGTCGCAGACTTTGATGGGCTGTGCTCTGTAGATCAATATGTTTATGAGGTGAACAAGGACGAGGCTTTGAATCATTACGTAGCATGGTTTATGCGTAGCCCAATATATTTGGAAGATTCTCCAGTTGGAAAAACTCCTGGGTGGTTGCCAAGGATTCGTACTGATGAAGTTGCACGGATTGAGATGGTTCTTCCAAGCATTTCTGAGCAGGAGAAGATTGTAGATGCCATTCACGCTAAGATGAAGGTATTCGATACCATTATATCTTCAACTAAAGAGCAGCTCACTTGCGTTGGGAATTATCCATATGCTTTATTGAATCAAGCCTTTTCGGGGAGCCTATGAGTCGGAAATCCGCCATCAAAGGCAGCGTGGGCGAAGTCGTCATCTACCAGGCCGGCAAAGAAACGCCATCTATAGAGGTGCGCCTGGAGAAGGACTCCCTGTGGCTGAACCTGAACCAGATCGCCGCCCTGTTCGAGCGCGATAAGTCCGTCATTTCCAGGCACCTGCGCAAGGTGTTCGAGACCGGGGAACTGGAGCGCAAGGCAACTGTTGCATTTTATGCAACGGTTCAGAACGAGGGCGGCCGGACCGTTGAACGCCAGGTGGAGCATTTCAACCTCGACGCCATCATCTCCGTGGGCTACCGGGTGAACTCCAAGCGCGGCACCCAGTTCCGAATCTGGGCCACGCGGGTTCTCCGGGACCACGTGCTGAAGGGCTACTCGGTCAACGAGCGCCGCCTGAAGGAGCTCAACCAGGCTGTTCGTCTCATCGGGCAGGTCGCCGGAAGAAAGGAGCTTACCGGGGACGAGGCGAGCGCCCTGTTGAAAGTGGCGGCGGACTACTCCTACGCCCTGGACCTCCTGGACGATTACGACAACCGCCGGGTGACGCCCCGGGACGTTTCCGAACAAAGCGCCGCGCCCCTGGAGTACGAAGAGGCCATTGCCATGATTGACGGCCTGCGGAAGAAGTTCGGCGCGTCTTCCCTTTTCGGGACCGAAAAAGACCGGGGCCTTGAAGCGGCGCTGGGGGCCGTCGTGCAGTCCTTCGGCGGCCGGGACCTCTACCCCAGCCTTGAGGAAAAGGCAGCCAACCTTCTCTATTTCATGGTCAAGAACCACCCCTTCACGGACGGGAATAAAAGGATCGGGGCCGCGCTCTTCCTGCGTTTCATGGAAAAGAACGGGGCCTTGTACCGGGCCGACGGATCCAAGCGGATCGCGGACAACGCCCTGGTGGCCATGACGCTTTTGATCGCGGAGAGCAAACCAACGGAACGGGACATCATCACGGCCATGACCGTGAATCTAATCAATAGGAAGAACTGAGGGATGCGGAAGAAGGCGGCAAAAAACGGGAACAACCGCAAGCTGGTGACCCAGCAGTCCGTGGACCAGGCGGTGAAGTCCATCTGCGACATCATGCGCCGGGGCAACTGCGCCGGGGCTCTGCAATACGTGCCGGAGCTGACCTGGGTTCTTTTCCTGCGTATCCTGGACGAAAGGGAGGAGCGCGAAGCCGAGGAGTCCGAGGCCGTTGGAGCCGAGTTCCGGCCTTCCCTGGAAGCGCCCTATCGCTGGAGGGACTGGGCCGCCCCGTATGACGAGGCCAAACCCGTTCGAGTGGATGGGAAAACCCGGCCCCAGGGCTGGAAGCGTCGAGAGCTATGGAACAGCGCGACGGGCGCTTTCTTCGGTTTCGTGAACGGCTCCCTCGATTCCAAGGGGAACATGACGGGGCTCCTCCCGTATCTCAAGAGCCTCAAGGAAAGACCGGACGCAAACCCACGCCAGAAGGTCATCAGCGAGGTCATGACCGGCGTGGAGCGGGTCCGCGTGGACACGGAGAAGAACTTCCAGGACGTTCTTGACAAGGTCCACGAGATTTCCGCCGAGAGCGTGGACCCCACGCACGTGTTCACCCTCTCCCAGGTCTATGAAGGGCTGCTCCTCAAGATGGGGGAGAAGGGAAACGACGGCGGCCAGTTCTTCACTCCCCGCGAGGTCATCCGCGCCATGGTGCGGACCATAGACCCCGGCCCGGATGAAAAGGTCTACGACCCGGGATGCGGCACCGGCGGCTTCCTAGCCCAGAGCTTCGAGCACGTGCGGCAAAGATTGGGGGCAGCGGCCACGGCCGAGCAGATGGAAACCCTCAAGACCGGCACCTTCTACGGCCGGGAAAAGGAAAACCTCATCTATCCCATCGCCTTGGCCAACCTGGTCCTGCACGGCATAGACAAGCCCAACCTCTGGCACGGCAACACGCTGACCGGCACGGAAACCTACGGCGGGCTTTTCGCCGACGCGCCCCCGTTCTTTGACGTGGTGCTGACGAACCCGCCGTTTGGGGGCAAAGAAGGCAAGGAAGCCCAGACCAATTTCGACTACAAGACCAGCTCCACCCAGGGCCTGTTCTTGCAGCACGTCATTCGGAGCTTAAAAGATGGGGGCCGTTGCGGAATCGTCCTGGACGAGGGGCTTCTGTTCCGAACCAACCAGGACGCCTTCGTGAAGATCAAGAAGAAGCTCGCGGACGATTGCGACCTGTGGTGCATCGTGAGCCTGCCAGCCGGGGTCTTCACGACCGCCGGAGCCGGCGTCAAGACCAACCTGCTCTTCTTCACCAAGGGCAGCCCCACGCGGAAAATCTGGTACTACGACCTCACGGACGTGAAGGTCCGCAAGAAAACGCCGCTCACCATCCAGCACTTCGAGGAGTTCTTCCGGCTCCTGCCGGACCGCGCCGACAGCCTGCTTTCCTGGACCGTGGACCTTGACGCCAGGAAAAAGGCGGCTGCGAACGAGGCCCGCCCGTTCAAGGAGGAAGCCACCCGCAAGCGCCAGGAGTCTGCCCAGTGGAAAGAGCGGGTGAAGGCGCTAAAGGACGCCATACTGGTGGACAAGGCCGCCGTGGAAGAGGCGCAGGCCCGGTCCGATGAGCTTGCCAAGGAATCCCGGCAGGCTGAGTCCAAGGCCAAGGAAATCCTCGACGCCGTATTCGACCTGAAGGCCGTGAACCCGCACAAGAAGCCTGTTGTGGACACCCGAACGCCGGAAGAGCTTCTGGACATCATCGAGGCCAAGGGGCGGGAAATAGCGGAAGCGCTGGCGGAGTTGAGGAAATGCAGCTAATGCTGTGAGGGCTTGATATGCTATTTTCCCCCTTGGGGAGGCAGTGCGAAAAAACGACATCATGTCGTTTTTTTCTAGGATTTGCTACAATGGACAGGATATGAGCCATGTCGAGAAGAGATGATGAGTATATCAATCAGTGGCACAAGTACAGATGGGAATTCCTTAGAAGAAACCAGGAATATGTCAGCGATTGGATGCGATATAAAAATTTTGAGGAGTCGAATCGTCAGGATGAAGCATTTGACCTTTTGAAAGAGTTGCTGCGGAAATGGGGCCTAATGAATGCATATCCCTTGAGCTTCTCCTTCGATATACCTTATGAATCAATAGAAAGGCAGCCACATTCATGGCTTCCTGTATCTTGGACTAAAGAAGTTAAGGATAAAATGAAGAAAGCCTTGATTAGTGATTATAAATCTATTTTGTCGGATGAATGCTTAGTGGATTTCAACCCTATAATTATAGCAAAGGATAGCGAAACAAGCAATGAAGGTATCCATACAACATATCGGATTGCGGGTTATGAAAGAAAGAATATAAGAAGGCTGACTGATGATAAAGTACCCAGAAGTATAACAATGAAGATAGATAACTTCCCTTCATTCCTAACTGCTGATAAACAAACAAGGGCAGATATAACCAAATCTATTACCGGCCTAATCATGGAGCAACTATCCATATGGAGCACGTATATGGATGAAAAGGGCGATACTGGGCCATCAAGCCGCATGAAAGTCGATAAGTATGATGAGTATCTACGAGTTTGGGATTTATTCAGAGAAGGTAAGACAGCGAGAGAGGTTGCCCAGCTGATTTGGCCTGATGAATATCAACCAAATGAAGACAAGATTAAACGAGCAAAATCTGGGATTGATCAAAAAGCAATAGAGGAATACGATAGTTTTGTTTCGGATGCGATGAAGCATGGAGCAACACGGGAAGAAGCTGAAAAGCAAGCCGAGGCTCATTATACTAATGAGGTTAATGAGTCAGCACAAGATATTAATCCTCTAATAGATAAAGCATACAAATATAGAGACGCAGCAGAGAAGCTTATAAACAATAAACAACTATGGGCTAAGAATTTCGGCTTATTGAGAACAAAATTTGTAATATAAGGTGCCGGAACACAACACATTTAAGCCTGAATCAGTCTAACTGCTTTTGCATCGTTCCCTCCGCCATTTGCATAGTCTTTGTACTACATCTCCCCTTGGTTAATGCTGGCCTATTGGTTTTCTACTCCCAAGGTTTCCCCCTCCATTTGATTCGCTGTTTTGAAGGCTAAGGACCATAGCCTTATCTACTGATCCGCCGATTGGATGCTAAGGGCCACTTGCTTCCCCACTGATGTACATCCCCCACGCGGCCAAATATATTGTGGCTTAGGTTTGCAGCCTGCGGTAACGGCACTTGGCATCCACTGGACGTATTAATCCCCATTTAGGGAAAGGTGGTACACGATGGAGATCAGGACGGTAGCAATCGGCAAAATCAAGATCTTGGAGGAGGTCCAGGCCCGCGAGAGTTTGAACAACGAGGCCGTGGACGACTACGCCGAGAAAATGCACGCCGGAGTAGTCTTCCCGAGGCCTGTCGTGTTCGACATCTTGGGGGAGCTAACTTTAGTGGATGGCCGCCACCGGATAGAAGCCAAGCTAAAGCTCAATATAAACACCGTAGAGGTCGAGGTGCATCAAGGGAGCCTAAGGGATGCCATTCTGTATGCAGCACGCGCCAATTCTGAACACGGGGTGCGCCGGACAGACGCGGATAAGCGAAAAGCCGTGACCAACCTGCTGCGTGATGAGGAATGGCAAGGCTGGAGCGACGGCAAAATAGCTGAGATATGTTCGGTTTCCCAGCCCTTCGTCAGCAAGGTTCGCCGGGAAATGATTCAAAATGGTTCTGAGTTCCCGGAGGAGAGAGTGGGTCGCGACAACAAGACCCGGAAAAAGAAGCCCAAAACCCAGGGCGGCGCACCCGAGCCTGTTGTGCCCCAGGTAGAAAAACCGGCGCAGATAGACCTCGCAGCCGAGCAGGAAGAAGCGACCGAGCCACCCACACCTTTTATTATAGGGGAGGTCGAAAGGCTACGGAGCAGAATCATCGAACTACAGGGACTCTTGAAAGAACGGGATGCACGCATCGCGGAGCTCGAATCCGAAAACGCGAGGCTGGTGCAGGAACTCACCAACCTACGTGAGAAAGCGGCCTGATGCCCAGCGCGAATTCGTTCAGGCTAAAACCAACGGCATCCGCTTCTGGAAGGGCGTCCGCCTCAACAAAGGCTGCCACCAAGAATAAATGTCCTTGAATGCATAATGGGGCAAGCGGTAGCGACAAAAGAGAAACCGAGATCGCGAACAAACAAGGAGGAGAAAGATGGAAGAGAGAACGTTGGCAGAGATTCGAGAATATTTGATTATCGCTGAGGAGGAGGCCGAAATCCTGGAATCGGGTTTCGATGATGAGTCGGATGCCCTCGAAGCAGCTATTGAGCTTTGCGCGATCCGCCATGCCAAGATCACTGAGCTTAAGCAAGATAGCAAAGTCTTGGCCTTGCATCTGCTTCAGACCATGACCGATGTAGCCAAGGTCATGAATAAGTCCTGGAGCGTTTTCGACGAACTGTTTCGTTTTTCCGGTCTCGACAAGGACGATTTTAACAATTTTACCCGTGAAATCCAGACACTCTTTAACTATACCAAAACCACCGCGAAAATGGAGAAGTCACGGCGATTTCTGAATCACCCCTTGCGCTAAAACCCAAACAGGGCCCGCAAAGGGCTTCACTGCCGCGCAACCCACTCTTTAAAAGGAGGTAAACGTGAGACCAACAAAGGCTCGCACCCCCCAGACCAGCGAGCACCATAAGAACAGCAGCCCCGAACGGAACAATAGCAATGGGAAGAATAGGTCCCTAAATGGGAGGGACCTCCTGGATCCTTGGTATGCCATATTTAGCTCCGATAAATCGGCAGGCAGGCCGGACAAGGAGGAATGCTCCTGCGGTAAGGTGGCTAACTCTATGGAAAAGTTGCCAAAAACTCTTCAGGAGACCCTCCAATGCCTCCGCATGGAAACCGATACTGTAATTGCGCTCATGAAGCACTTTCTGACCCAGACGAGCAGGCTTGGAAAAGCCAGATTCACCGAGACTGACCTTAACAACCTAACTTATGTCATCGAAATGCTTCCAGGAATTCTCCTGGTTCTTCGCGGAGTCAGAAAGGACCTTGGCAAGTAGACGAACGACAGCCCGGCTGCCGCCCGCTATTTCTCGGGACCAGGGGGCGGCAGCCGGTTCCAAAACCCTGGGGCACTGGCCTCGGCAGCGACAACCATTGAGAGCAGGCAGCCAAGCAGGCTTTAACCGGGGAAACGACAGCGACAAAGAGCCGGGCCTTGCTCAGGGGCGTAGGCAAGGTCCGGTTAAAAACCACCAAGTCACAACAGGATAACGCATCCGACAAGGCCCGTTGGGACAGTTTCCATGTCAGAGTCACTATTTTCAGGAGCCCAATTGGGCGAGACCGTTGATGTCGGAGATGCGGCAATGGAAAAGAAACAACAACATGTAGATCCTACAAGAAAGCGAGGAAAGAATAGCAGGATTTCTTTTACCTATACCATTGTTTTGAATGCTGCCCGGGAATCAACCGTTGTCGAGCGATCTCCTGAGCAACGGTGGGACGAAATTGTTAAGGTTTGCTCCAATATAGTTGCTGGTGCCCAGCCAACGAAAAAGTGATCCTGAGAGCTAATGGAATGGAAGTCTCAAGGGCCTCGGCCCTATTTTCCCTCTTGAAAATTATCCTATTTTGGTTTACCAGGCCATATAGGATTCTAATCTGGAGGGATATCCAAAAATGGCTAACCGAAACTGCGCCCTATACACCCGGGTTTCCACACTGAGGCAGGCCGACACCGTGGATGGGTCCTTGGATACCCAGGAGGCAAGGCTGAACGACTATGTGAACTTCGAGAACCGAAAGGGGAAAGAAGTCTGGGAGGTTGCCAGAGTTTACCGGGAAGAGGGACGTTCGGCAAAGAATCTGCAACGGCCAGCATTCCAGAGGATGATGGCCGACATCGAGGCCGGGAAAATCAATACGGTCATCATCTGGAAGATTGACCGACTCTCCAGGTCCATCGTTGATTTTTCCATGCTCTGGGGTCAGTTCCAGAGCATGGGCATCGAACTCATTTCCCTGAATGAAAAATTCGACACGAGTACATCCCTCGGTAGGGCCATGCTTTCCATAATCTTGGTCTTTGCCCAGTTGGAGAGGGAGCAAACCGGTGAGAGGACCTCGGCCACCATGCAGTACCGGGCCGAGCAGGGCCTTCGGAATGGCGGGAGGGTCATGGGCTATGACCTCGACCCGGAGAACAAGGGCAC
>JAKAGP010000035.1:6036-9466 GCA_021825785.1 Nitrospirota bacterium | reverse complement strand
GAAAAGTCTGCGAGACCGAAAACATACATTGGGACATAATCGTGTCCCCGTAAGAAAATCTGTCCCAACCCTCGTTCTGGTAGCCCACGGCAACCATAGGGTCTGGCAGGCTTTTTACCTGCGGTATCGTGTGCTCACGCGCGGAAACCAGAAAGCCGTAAGCCGCAAGCTGCGGATTTTTGGCCAGGGCTTCATTTATGAGCTCACCAAGGACAAGGGGCGCAGACCCGGCAGACCCCGCCTCGCCACCCTTGTTAAACACATCGCCACCACTGGTAAAGACGGGCTCCTGTTTCCGGGCTGTGGCGCCCCAAGCCGGAACAACCGAGATTGAAAATACAAAGACCAGAAGCGCGGCCCGGCAAATTTTGCCTTTTTTATTTTTAAATATGTCTTTATTTGGCATGAATGTCAGATTTTACCTTATTGCCGCAAACAAGTTGCACACGAAAAAACCGCGTAAAGCCTTTTTTGCTTTTTGCTTTTTGCTTTTTTGCTCCACCGGCTGTCCCGTGAACCGGAAATGGAACATCATCACACCCTCATGCGCAACACAAACACAAACACAAAAACCGGTTTTTTCTATTCCGCGTTGATATCAAATCTCATCGGGGGCAGGAGTCTTCCCGCGCGCTTCACCTTTACCATGGCATGCCATTGGCCGGAGGACTCCAGGTTTATCACCGCGCGGTATTCGCTGCCTGAACGCGTCGCATCGGCAAATCCCTTCATCGGGGGCATTGTCCCCATGGGGGGCATCATCCAGTAGACCCTTACCAGGGCATCGGTGACAGGCCTTCCGCTCCGGTCAGTAAGCCGGACCCGCACGATATTTTTACCCGCGGCCGGGGTCTTGTCCGTCATCACGCCCACATTCAGGTCACCCGCCTGCCCCGTAACACGAAGCCCGCTGGCGTACGCCAGCCCGGCCAGCAGCAACGTGGCTGACACAAAGAACGCCGCTTTTAAAAGAACCTGCTTCATCTTCGCGCCTCCTTCATTTGTTTTGCTGTTCCTGAATTAGGATACCTCCGTGATATTAAGAAGTTATGAAAAGCCCAAAATCAGCAATTTTGAGCGCAGGCCTGACTCGCTGCGGGAAAATGCTTTTTTTGCCTTTTTTGCCTTTTCTGTTTTCGCTTATAATAAATTAATTGTATGGCTAACAAGTGCGTGCTCGTCGTAGAGGATGACCCCAAGATCGCCCGAGTCATAAAGGTATATCTTGAGCAGGCGGGATACACAGTGTCCGTTGCCCAGAGGGGGCAGGAGGCCATAAGCGCGGCCTCCGCGCATCGGCCCTGCGTTGTGATGCTGGACCTTATGCTTCCAGGCATGGGCGGCGAAGAGGTCTTCCGGGAGATTAAAAAAATCGGAGACATCCCGGTGATAATGGTAACGGCCAAGTCCTCCCCGGAAGAGCGGATCGCGGGCTTTGCCCTGGGGGCGGACGATTACATAGTGAAGCCCTTCAACCCCCGTGAGATGGTGTACAGGGTAAAAGCGGTGCTTAAGAGGCCGGGCGCGCAGGAAAAAAGCGCGGAGGCCGGGCCTCCCATGAGTTTCAATAAAGGCTCTCTCTGCATCGACGGGCTTAAATACGAGGTGAAAAAAAGCGGTTCCCCCGTCAACTTTACCCCCAGCGAATTCAGGATACTGCTGGCCTTTGCCTGCTCGCCGCATATGGTTTTTACGAGGGAGAAACTCATAGACAAGGCCTTCGGCCACCTGTTCGAGGGTTTTGACCGCACCATCGACGTACACATCAAGAACATCAGACAGAAGATCGAGGACGACCCCAGGAACCCGGCGCTGATAATCACCGTTCACAGGCTCGGATATAAATTCGTTGCGGAGCGCGATGCTTAGAGGACTCCGGCTTAAGTTTTTCCTCCTTCTCATGGCAGTGGTCATGATCGCGCTGGCAGCCTCCTTTGTGATAAGGCATCTGATGCTCCGGGACTTCCGCCAGTACGAAGAAGGGCAGCTTGAAGACAGGGTCTATTGGGTGATGGCCGGCCTGGAATCATCATACGCAAAAAATTCGGCCTGGAGCCGGGACGCGGCCTCCAAAGACGCCGTCTGGGCAATGATGATGGGCTTGGATATCAGGCTTTTTGACAGCCGGCATGTCCTTATTGCCGGCTCGGAGCAGTCTCTGAAGGCCCTTCCGCCCCTTATTCAAAAAAAGGTGCTCGCCGTCTCCCGCTCGGACATGAAAAGCAGACCTGCCCGGTTTTTTTCCTACCCTATTTTCTTTGGCGGGCATGAGATAGGGAGCCTGGAGGCGGGGTTTTTTCCGCAGCCTGAAAGAGGGGACACATTTGTGAGGCGTTCGGATATGTTCCGCCTGTTTTCCGTTATCGCACTGGGCGGCGTTGCGTTTGCACTGAGCATCCTTTTTTCCTGGATACTGACAGACCCGCTCAAGAGGCTGGCCGCGGCGGCGGAAGGCATTATGGAGGGGAACTTGCGCAGCAGGGTCAGGGTCTCGGGCCATGATGAGGTCGCAAGGCTGTCTGCCACTTTCAACAGGCTTACAAAATTCCTCGAAGCACAGGAGGCCCTCAGAAAAAAGCTGCTGGGCAATGTCAGCCATGATATAAGGACACCGCTTGCGGCAATGAGAGGAGAGCTAGCGGGAATGATCGACGGGCTCATCCCGGTGGACGGGGCACAGCTCCAGTCTCTGTACGAGGAGACCTTGCGGCTCGAAAACCTGCTTGACGGGATGGAAGAACTCTCAAGGACCCAGGCAGGAGCAATGTTTCTTCAAAAGAAACCCTGTAGGGTCAGGCCTATTTTAGAAAACATAAAAAACACATTTGCCGGGCTTTGCCTGGACAAGAAGGCCTCGCTTGAGATCCTGTGCCCGGATGAGCTGGAACTGCATGCAGACCCCGAAAGGCTCAACCAGATAGTGGTAAACCTGGTGAGCAATGCCCTGAAGGCCGTGGGGAAAGATGGCAAGGTAGCGATACAGGCCTTTAAAAACGGCAAGGATACTTGCGTTGAGGTTGCTGATAACGGGTGTGGCATCGGTGATGACGCGCTGCCTTTTATTTTTGAGAGGTTCTATAAATCCTCCGGGGGAGGCATCGGCATCGGACTGGAGATTGTGAAGGAGCTGGTGGATGCCCACGAGGGGCGGATCGAGGTTGAAAGCGAAGAGGGGAAGGGGACTACCTTCAGGGTATTTATTCCTGGCCAGGGAGAAGGCCTGTGAACCCCGCGCCCTTACATGATTCGCCCTACATAACTCCTTTATATTTTTTAGTTATGCTCTACCCGATGAATAAGATGCCGTGGCGGCCGGAATGAGGGAGGACCTGGAAAAATGAAAAAAGCGGCGCTCATTACACTTGTTTTCGGTGTCATCGTGGCCGGCCTCGCAATTGCGGGGATCATCAGGCCGCCGTTGAGATATGCC
>JAKAGP010000035.1:0-6026 GCA_021825785.1 Nitrospirota bacterium | reverse complement strand
GGGGATCTGAATGTGGGCCGGCCTCCTGTTGCGGGACCAGAAACTGCCGGTGCAGCCCTTTGGGAGGATACTGCAAGGGTTCCAGGTGGGGATGGTACGGGGCTGGCAGGGATGTGAAGACACCCGGTGAGGCAGGGGAGGCAATAAGAAAATTTTACCTGCCGGAGAGGGTGAATGTGTCCGGGATGCGGGACAAAAGCACTTTTTTTGAAGCGGAAGTGAAAAACGGGGACGATAAAGTAATAGATACGGTAATTGTGGACAAAAGAACTGGCAGAATAAGCTCCATATACTGAAAAAACAAAAATAATAAAATCCCCCGCAAAGCAAACCAAGCAAAACACAAAAAATCCCTGTAACATTCAGACCAGCCCGGCGGTATTGCCATTACCAGGCGCCGGTAACAAGAAAAGGCCAGCCGGGGAAATGTTAAAATCAAGGTTGTGAAAACGATCCATAAAAGCATACTGAACGAACTTGCCCTGGCAATGCTCATCAGCCTGCCCCTCCTTAATTTCATATTGATGATGGAAAAGGTGCTCAGGCTTTCCAGGCTTTTGTCGAGCGTGGGGGCAAGTCCCGGGGAACTGCTGCTTATCATCCTTTATATCCAGCCCGAGCTGATGCTCCTGACCCTGCCCATGGCCTTTCTACTCTCCGTGCTCTACGTATACGGCAGGATGAACGCGGACAATGAGCTGGTTATCCTTAAATCAAGCGGGATGCCCTTCAGGCAGGCGGCCGTGCCGGTGTTCATTATTGGGGTGATGGCGGCGGCCCTTGGCTTTTTTGTAAGCTTTTACCTTGGCCCGGCGGGCAGAAAAGAGGTGAGGCTTTCCATATCCGGTACGCTCAGGGAAAGGGCCCCTTATGCCATAGAGCCCGGGGTCTTCAACACCTTTATAAAAGACACCGTGATATACGCCGGGGGCTCAAAGGACGGGAACCTCTCCAATGTCTTCATTTATGATGACAGGAACCATAAAAGGCCCGTTGTAATATACGCCAGGAACGCCAGCATGAAATTGGCCGATGGGGGAAGCAGCTCCATCTTTTTTAACCTGAAGAGCGGTCTGGCCAGCCTTGAGAAGGGGCCCCGGCTTACGGAGATATTTTTTCGCGAGTACAGGCTTGTTCTGCCGCTTGACCTGGAAGGACCGTCCGCAATGCGCCAGGAATTGACGCCCAGGGGGCTACTGGCGGAGGCCGCGACCGAACAGGGCCTGCCAAGGACCATCAGCATGCTGGAGTTCTACCGCAGGCTTACTTTCCCCCTGTTTTCGCTTGCGATAATGTTTCTGGCCCCGGCCCTCTCCCTGTACGCAGGCAAAAAGGCCAGGCTTGGAGGGCTGGCCCTGGGCACGGCCGTATTTTCCATCTATTACGCCCTTCTTATCTATTTTGAAAAACTTGCGCAATCCGGAAAGATCCCTCCCGCGGCCGGCGGCTGGGCACCCTTTGCCATCCTCATTTGCGTTTCGCTCCTGGCGTTCAGGAAGGTCGATGCCCAATGAAACTTTTAAAGCGCCTTTACCTTAAGGAATTTCTGTCGGCCTTTATGGTCGTGGCCCTGGGGCTTTCGGCGATGCTGTCCTGCTTTGACCTGATAAATGCCATGGACAAGCTCAAAGACAGGGGGACAGCAAGTCTCCTCATGTACGCTGTGCTTGTGCTGCCTCAGTATATTGTTTACACAATGCCGATGGCGGTGCTTTTTGCCGCCCTCTTCACGGTGGGCCACGCGGGGAAAAACAGGGAAACCATCGCTATCATGGCCGCCGGGGGCAGGATGCGAGCTCTATTTATGCCCCTTGCCGTTACCGGGGCGCTTCTGACGCTGGCAAGTTTCGGGCTAAGCCAGTTTACCGCCCCGGCCGCCATGCGGAAGGCAAAGACCATGACCGGACCCTCGGGGATAACGTTCTTTAACGAAGGGACCATCTGGATAAGAGCGGATGACGGATCTCTGGTGCGCTTCAGCCTGTATTCGAAGGAACTGGGCTCGGCCAAAAAGGTGGACATATTCCAGTTCAAAAACGGGATGCTTTCCGGAAAGATCGAGGCTGAGGGGGCAACGTACCAAGCTGGGCGCTGGGTGCTTAAAAATGTAATGCTCTATGACTTTGCGCACCCAAAGGCGGTCAGGTTGGCCCGGATGGACATCTCCGATCTGATAAAACCCGGGTTCCTGGACAGTCAGGTGCTCACCGCCGACGAAATGGGGATAACTGAACTTTACCGTTATTCGAAGCGGCTGAGGGAGGCGGGCATCCGGAGCATCAAACTGGATGTGGACATGAATTCGAGGCTCGCCTATCCCATAGTGAATTTCTTCATGGTCCTTTTTGCCGTCGCCATTTCCCTTAGAAGGGGTATGGGCGGCCTGGCGGCGGCGTCTTTAGGGATGGCAGTAAGCCTCTTTTACTGGCTGGTCTATACCTTCAGTCTTTCGCTGGGGTACTCGGGGCTACTGCCGCCTTTTGCCGCCGCCTGGACGATACCATTGTCCTTTGCGGTATTTTCCCTGGGTCTGTTCATAAAGATCAGGGATTAGCCCCCATTTTAGATCAGATGATTTTTTTCGTTTGAATATTGGAAAGAAAAACTTCGCTTAAAGACCCTCGATTATCTGCACTCCAGACGATGTGCCCAGCCTTGCGGCCCCGGCCTGTATGAGCTCGATTGCCGCCTCCGGGGTGCGAATACCTCCCGCGGCCTTGATGCCCGCACGGCCGCCTACGATCCTTTTGAGCGCCATAACATCCTGGACGGTAGCTCCCTTTGGCGAATGGCCGGTAGATGTCTTTATGAAGGAGGCCCCAGCCCGGAGGGCGGCAAGGACGGCCTGCTCCATCTCTTGCGGACCTTTGAGATATGCTGTCTCTATGATCACCTTGTGACCGAGCCCTGGGGTGGCCGCAACAACGTCCGATATGTCCTTTTCCACGCCCCGCCAGTCCCCTTCCATCGCCAATGGGATCGCCATTACAATATCAAGCTCGTCGGATCCATCCTGCGCCGCCCTCATCGCCTCATACACCTTTGCGGCCGGGGAAGCGCTGCCCAGGGGGAAGGCTATTACCGTGACGATCCTTATTTTTGTTTTTGTTTTTCCCAACGTCTTCATGGAATCGGCCGCGGCTCTTGCAGTGGCCGTGTGTATGGGGTTTACGCATACGCCGTAAAAACCATAGTCCGCCGCCTCCCGGCATGCCCCGCGGACTTCCTCCGCCGTGGCCGTGGGTTTCAGTACCGACTGCTCTATGGCTGAAGCTACAGACCGTCTGTCCATCCCCAAATAGCCCGCCTTCACTCGGTAAAGCCCCAGATCGAAGGCCCGGCCGCCCTGGTGTTCTGGACGTATGAGAAAACCTCTTTCCTGTACTCCGCCATCAGCGCCTTCGTGATATCGCCCACCCCGTGAAAATCCCTTATCCCTGTATGTGTGTGAGAGGGGGCCCCGATCAGGCGGCTGACGGGGACCACTTCCATGATAGTGCTGGTAATGAAGGCCTCCGATGAGCCAAGGAGGTCTTCCTCAGTGAACTCGCCTTCCACCACCTTCATATCCATCCTTCGGGCCATGGCGAGGACCGTATCTCTTGTAATGCCTCTCAAAATACCACATTCCGGTCCCGGCGTGAGGAGCGCGCCCTCCGACACAAAAAAGATGTTGCTCGTGGTGCCCTCTGCCAGATGCCCCCTGTGGTTCAACATAAGGGCCTCATGGGCGCCCGCTTTTTTGGCTTCTATCTTTGCCCTGATATTGTTCAGGAAATTGAGGGACTTTATCTGCGGGTCAAGGGCCTCCCGGAGGTTTCGCCTTGTATTTGCCACCGCCAGGGTTATGCCTTCTTCGTAGTAATCGCGGGACGGGGGGGTCAGCCTGCCGGCATAGACAAAGAAAGTAGGACGGGGGCAAAGCTCCGGATCCAACCCGATGGGGCCCTCGCCCCTGGAGACGGTCACCCTTAGATACGCATCTTTGTGTCCGCAGGCCTCAAGCGTCTCATAGATCGCAAGTTTCATCTGGCGAGGGCTTTTGGGCAGCCTTAGCTCTATTAACGAAGCGGAATTTTCCAGTCTGGCAAGGTGCTCTTCCATCATGAAGACGACGCCGCCGTAAACACGCATGGTCTCGTAAACCCCGTCCCCATAAAGAAAACCGTGATCGAGGACGGAGACCCTGGCTTGGGCAAGAGGGACAACCCTGTCGTTTAAGTAAATCCCGGCGCTCTCATCCATACCGGCTGAAACAAGACCTCCGTTTTTGAGGATTTTTTTAATTTAAAGGGGTTGAGGATTTTAAAGATTATATCATCAAAAAATAAAAAGCTGATAAAAAACAGGTTTTATTTTCTCTTCTGCAGGAATGATGGGGGAAAAAAGTTTTACAGCGCGTTTTCCAGGAGTTTATGCAGGGGAAAGCCCTTAAGGTAGTTATAGAAGGTATCGACGGAGTAAGTGCTTACCGCGTTTTTGTTAAAGAGGAGCGAAAATTCCCTGAACATTTCGCATTCTTTGAACCTGAGGGCCTTAAGGGTGCCGTGGGCAAGCTCCTTGCGGACCGCCCACCGGGAGACGATTGCAACACCGATACCGTTTTCCACCGCATCCTTTATGGCTTCGGTGCTGCCCAGGATGGCGGAACATGTCATGTCCTGAGGATAGATGCCGTGCTCCCCAAGATAGTGCTCTATTATCTGCCTTGTACCTGAGCCCTCTTCGCGGAACACAAAGGGCACTTTAAGCACCTCCAGTATGGACACATCCCCAAGCTTTACCCAATGATGACCGGCAGGGACGATCAGCGTAAGCTCGTCTGAGATCAGCTTTTCGGTCGTAAGCTTGTATTTTGTTACAGACCCCTCGACCAGTCCAAGGTCTATTACCCCCCCTTTAAGCAGCTCCGTGATCCTTTTGGTGTTGCCTACAAGCAGGTGTATCTTTATCTTTGGATGGACCTTGCGGAATTCGGCGATCACACGGGGCAAAAGATAATTGCCTATGGTGGTGCTGGCTCCGATAGTCATCGAGCCCTTCACCAGCCCGGTTATGCCGCTGACAGCCCGTTCCGCGGCATCATACTGGGTGAGGATGTCCTTTGCATATTTGTAAAGTATCTCGCCGGCTGGCGTAAGGGTTACCGTGTTGGAAGAGCGGTCAAACAGCTTCGTCTCGAAGGTCTCTTCGAGGGTCTGTATCTGCAGGCTCACCGCGGGCTGCGTAAGATGGATTATCTCCGAAGCCTTCGAAAAACTCTTCATCTCGGCGACCGTGCAGAATACTTTGAGCTTATGATCTTCCATACCCATAAGTGAAATTTATTATAAAATAAACATTCTATATAATTCAACTTCCTTTAATGAAAGAAAAAAGACCGGCCCATGGATTGCTGGATGATGAAAAATTCCTTTAACTTTTGCGATTGGCCCTCTTGCCCTCCATGCGGAGGGAAGCTTTTCACCCCCTTGGTCCCCTTATCAGCAGGAAGAGGAGGGAATTTCTATTTAACCGGATTCCTCAACACGATGTCAAGCCGAATTGCGCAATCGGGGACTTTTTCTTTTCTCTGGTTTTTCGGGGAAAAAATCTTTTTGAGCAAGCAAAAAGGCGGGCTTACCGGTTAAAGGGCGGGTAGAGCTTCAAAGGTTTTTCGATATCGGTCGTGGTCTGGGGACCAGGCTGATAATGTTCCACCCTTGCCGGATAATTTTTTTTGGCCAGCAGGTACCACGGGCCTGTCCTGTTACGGCTGAAAAACCAGTCCTCGTCCCAGTAATAGTAATAAATGCTGCCGTAGAAATAAAGGTTCCTGCCCGGCACCAGCAGCACCGGCGGCAGAGGCCTTACCGAATTGACCAGGACCGCTGGCGGAGCGCTCTCCACGATCGGTGGGCCGACCATAAGGCCGGCTGGCAGGGGCTGCATAAGCGAGGCTTCATTGTAGACCGGCTTTCTGGACTGGTAAAAGGTGCAAGCCCCCGTTAGGGATATCAAAAGAAACATAACTGCCATCCGGCCTC
>JAKAGP010000034.1 GCA_021825785.1 Nitrospirota bacterium | reverse complement strand
GTGGATATATCTCGATCTTGAAGAGAGGCTCAAGGCAAGGGATTTCATTTCCGGATTTGAAGGGTCCGGATTTGTTGGGGGCGGTCTGAAAAGACCCGTTATCGGGCTTAACCCGGGGGCCGCCTTTGGTCCTTCAAAGAGATGGCCCTCGTCAAAATTTCGCGAATTGGCCATGATGATCACAGGGGAGCTTGGCGGAAGCGTACTGGTTTTCGGCTCCGAAAAGGAAAAAAGCTCCGCGGAAGAGGTGGTCCGGGGGATAGAAGGCGCGGTTTCGCTGGCCGGCAAGACAACTCTCCGTGAGCTTGCCGCTCTCATTTCGGAATGTGACGCGCTTGTCTCAAACGACTCGGGCACCATGCATGTGGGCTATGCCGTGGGCACCCCGCTTGTTGCCCTCTTCGGTTCCACTGCCCCCGCCCTGACAGGCCCTCCCGAGGGTAATATTGTCATTAAAAAAGACGTCCCATGCTCTCCCTGTTTCAAGAGGGAGTGCGCGGTTTCAGACTCAGGAAAATCGGGTCCAAAAATAAAAAAATCCGGTTCGATGCCTCTCACGATACCGTGCATGGACGGGATATCATCCGCCGAGGTCTTCAGCGCGCTGAAAAGATCCGTTATGCCATCGAGAAGGGCGGTTTTCTTTGACAGGGACGGCACCCTTTGCCGGAATGCCGATTACCTGTCCCGCTGGGAGGATTTTGAGCCCTTTGAAGATGGGCTGAGGGAGCTGCCCAGGCTGCGCGAAGCTGGCTTCATGTTGATAGGCGTCACCAACCAGTCCGGCATAGCCAGGGGGCTTGTAAAGGAAGAGTTCGTTAAAGAGATGGGAGAACATTTCATCCAAAAGCACGGTTTCGACGCCTTTTATTACTGCCCCCACCATCCGGATGACTTCTGTCCCTGCAGGAAACCCTCTCCGGGCATGCTTTTCAGCGCAAGGAAGGATTCGGGCATTGACCTCAGGAATTCGTATATGATAGGAGACACCGCCGCCGACATGCTTGCGGCCAGGGCAGCAGGCGCAAAGGCGATACTCATAAAGACCGGAACGGAAGGGCCATCCGGGGCCCCGGACTATGTGGCCCATTCGCTCAAAGACGCCATAAATCACATATTGGAATCGGAGAAAGCCAGATGAATGAAGAAGCAAAAGACAGGGACGAAAAAACAAAAACAGGGAAAAACGGCTTGCAGCAGTTGAGGGCCAGCCTTTACGCGGAGGTGATCTCGCATATGAGGGTAAAACACCCGGAGATCATAGACGCGGCCTATGAATTTTTCTGGGAGGAGGAGTATCCTGAAGAATTCCTGAGCGGGCTTCCGCTGGAGCTTGGGTTCGTGAACTTCGAGGACTGGTTCATTTGCGACTACAAGAACCCTGATTCCGGTTTTATAACGGACCTCTATCTTGAGGAGACCGGCCAAAAGGAAAACGGGGAAAAAGCGGCCCCCATGCTGGCGGTAAAGAATTCCTTTATAAGCCTTTACGAGGCAAAAAAGATAGTTTCCTCCCCCGAAGGCGAGGCGGAGCTTGAGGACGTTTTGCTGGGAGGCACCCGCCTGGTGAGCGTGCCTGCCAGCGGGATGAAGGCGGGAGACATCTTTGCCACAAGAATAATAGATCTGGCCGGAGGCAGCGTAATGGGCGCATGTCTTTATCCCTTCGGTGCGAAGGTGAAACCGGTGGTCCTTGAATCCGTAAGCCGCCAGTTCGAGCGTTACCGGAAGAACAAGAAGCCGGACGGCGGGCTCCATGATTTTCTGAAAGAGGAAAGCTATATCTTTAATACCATATGGCTGAGCGGTCTTTACAGAACAGCATAAAGAACAAGGTCCTTATAGTAAAGCCTAGCTCGCTTGGAGATATCATCCATTCCCTGCCTTTTCTCTATTCGGTGAAGGAGCAGATGCCGGAGGCCAGGGTCCACTGGGTGATAGCGGAGGGCTTGGCTCCGCTATTGGAAGGGCATCCGCTAATAGACAGGCTCTGGAAGATAAACAAAGACGAATGGAAAAAACCATCGAAGGCCTTTCAGACCATCGGGCAATTCAGGGCACTCTCCGCGAAGCTCAGAAAGGAAAAATTTGATGCCGTTTTCGACCTCCAGGGCCTTCTGAGGAGCGCCATTATATCGAGGATGGCCGGAGCAAAGGCTGTTGTGGGGTTCAGGGAGGCCAGGGAAGGCGGAAACCTTTTTTATACGCACAAGGTGAGCGTTTCCTCTCTTGGGAAAATGCATGCGCCCATGCATGCGGTCGAAAGGTACCTGAAAATGGCCCAGTTTGCGGGCATCGAGCCCAGGCTGGGATTCCCCCTTCCGCAGGACAAAGATTTCGTGTCTCCTTTCAGGTCCGGTGAATATGCGGTTATGGCCCCCGGGGCAAGGTGGCCCTCAAAAAGATGGCCCGCTCCGGGCTGGGGAGAGCTTGCAAGAAAGTTTTCTCCCGTACCCATGGTCATCGTCGGGGCGGTATCGGATGCGGCGCTGGCCGGTGAGATCGCCTCGTGTTCAGGTGGGGCGGCAATCCCTTTTGCAGGCAAAAGCTCCCTTAAAGGACTTGTGGAGATAATAAGAGGCGCGAAGTTCATGGTCACCAATGATTCCGGGCCGATGCACATAGCGGCGGCCCTGGAGGTGCCTGTCTTTGCCGTATTCGGCCCGACAGACCCTGAGCTTACCGGGCCTTACGGCAAGGGGATCCGGGCGGTCATAAAGGGGCAGGCAAAATGTTCGCCCTGCCGGAACAGGACCTGCAAGGACATGAGTTGCATGAATGCCGTAAGCGTGGAGATGGTGGAACGGGAGATAAGAAATCTCTTGCCCATGGAGTGATGCTAACACCATCCACCTCCCCATTTGCATACCCCACACGGGAATAAAATGTGGTAGGATTTACATAGTATTATTTAATAAGGGCCGGACATTTTGAACCGATATTTTAAATTTAATCGATATTTGGGGGGCCTGGATGAAGATACTGCTTGCCACTGATGGATCGGAGCAATCGGAAAAGGCCGCCAGCCTTGTTACTAGGTTCGAACTCACCCCGGATGATGAGGTCATAGTTTTCCACGCCATAAGCTGGATACCGTTCCATGAGGACAGGGAATCTTTCTACAAGAACCTATCTTTCCTCAGGCGGGAAGTGGCCGGAAAGATCATAGATTCCACTGTCAACATACTGAAACCCGTTTCAGCCCGGATAAGGACCGCCACAAGAGAAGGGTTCGCGGACAAGGCCATCCTGGAAGAGGCCACCGAATCGGATGTGGACCTGATCGTCATGGGGGCAAGGGGGCTTAAGGGAGTCTCGTCCTTCCTTCTGGGAAGTGTTACAAGGAGTGCGGCGATACAGTCGGCAAAGCCGCTGCTGGTTGTGAAGAACATGCGCATCGAGGAGGGTGGGGAAAAACAAAAAAAACCTTTGTTGAATGTCCTGATGGCAACGGACGGGTCAGATTCTTCTTATGCCGCGGCCCGGTTCCTTGCCGCGATGCCTCTGCCTGCCAGGACGCCGGTAAGATTGCTGAACGTAAGCTGGTCCGCCGTTTCCGACATCCCGGACAGATATATCATCGAGGTGGACGACCTGGTTAAACAGGAGATAGAACGCGCAAGGGAAAACGAATATGCCGCCTCCGGGGGTCTGGTCCGCCGGGCCAGGGCTGAGCTTGAAAAGAAGTTCAGCGACATAAGCGAGACCATCAGACTTGGCGATCCCGCCGAGGAGATAATTGCCGAGGCCCGCGCTTGGGAAGCGGACATGGTTGTCGTCGGCTGCAGGGGCCTGAGAGGGATAAGGGGCATGATAGGTTCGGTCTCCAGGAAAGTCCTGGGCCACGCTGATTACTCTGTCCTTATGGGCAGGATGTGCGTAGATAAAAATAAAAAATAAAAAATCATAAAAAAGTGACCGCTGTTCTTCAAAAGAGGGGCAAAAAACCTTGGAACTGTCCCGCAACGCCAGGAAAGTCCTCAGAGCGAGATATCTTTTAAAGGACGAGCACGGCGAGCCAACTGAGACACCTGGCGAGATGATGAGGAGGGTGGCCCACCATATCGCCCAGGCGGAGGCGGACTATGGCGGGGACGCGGGCCTATGGGAAGAACTTTTTTACGGGCTTCTTACCAGCCTTAAATTCCTGCCTAATTCCCCAGCCCTTATGAACGCCGGCAAGGCCATGGGGCAGCTTGCTGCCTGTTTCGTTCTTCCCGTCGAGGACTCGATGGCAAGCATATTCGGCACGCTTAAAAACGCCGCCGGCATCCTTCAAAGCGGGGGCGGCACCGGATTTTCCTTCTCCCACCTGAGGCCCAGGTCGGACCTGGTCCGCTCCACCATGGGGGTGGCCAGCGGACCCGTCTCTTTCATGAAGATCTATAACACCGCGACCGACGTCATAAAACAGGGTGGGGCAAGAAGGGGCGCAAACATGGGCATCCTGAGGGTGGACCACCCGGACATCCTGGATTTCATAAAGGCCAAACGGGCCGCGGGAGAGCTTGCCAACTTCAATATATCCGTGGCCGTGACGGACTCCTTTATTGAGGCGCTTGAAAAAGGCGGCAGGTACAGCCTTGTAAACCCACGCACAAAGGCGCCCGTAAAGGAAGTAAGCGCGGCAGCTGTTTTCGATGAGATAGTCTCCTGCGCCTGGGAGACCGGGGACCCTGGGCTCATATTCATAGACGTGATAAACAGGTATAACCCAACCCCGCGGCTTGGACGCATAGAAAGCACAAACCCCTGCGGGGAACAGCCGCTTCTTCCAAACGAGGCCTGCGTGCTTGGCTCGCTCAATTTGTCCAAATACGTCCAGGACGTCGGGCCCTTACAACCTGCCTCGAACGATGGGTCGAAAGCAAAAAATTCAAAAAATAAGAATAAAAATAAAAAAACGTCAGGCGGAAAGCCGGGGCTGGATTTCGCTGCGCTGTCCGCCGATGTGAGAACCGCTGTTCGTTTCCTGGATAACGCCATAGACGTAAACAGCTATCCCATGGCCGAGATCGAGGCCATGCACAAAGGCAACCGGAAGGTAGGGCTTGGCGTCATGGGTTGGGCCGACCTGCTTGTACTGCTGGGCATACAGTACGACAGCCAAGAGGCCTTTTCCCTGGCGGAAGAGGTGATGGGCTTCATAAATGATGAGGCGCACAAGGCATCGGCTGCGCTGGCGGCGGAAAGGGGCGCATTCCCGAACTTCGAAGGCTCCATATGGGACAGACCCGGCGCAAAGCCCCTGCGCAACGCAACCCTTACGACAATCGCGCCCACCGGAACAATATCCATAATAGCGGACTGCTCAAGCGGGATAGAACCCATATTCAAGATAGCGTTCAAGCGCCTAGTCCTGGACAGCGAGCTTTTTGACGTTAACAAGTATTTTGTGGGCATGGCAAAAGCGCGGGGCTTTTATAGCGATGAGCTTATGCAGGAGGTCATAAAGAAGGGGTCCCTCAGGGGCATAAAGGATGTCCCCCGCGATGTGAAAAAGCTATTCAGGACGGCCCATGAAATAGCTCCGGAAGGCCATATAGAGATGCAGGCCGCGTTTCAGAAACACACGGACAATGCGGTCTCAAAGACAATAAACCTGCCCCGGAACTCTACCAGGAAGGATGTGGCAAAAGCTTATCTTTTGGCTTATCATAAGGGATGCAAAGGGATAACCGTTTTCCGTTACGGTACAAAAAGGAAAGGCACACTGGTCAGGCTCACGGAGCTAACGAACCTCGCGGATCTTGTGGACTAGGTGTGGTGAAGGGTGGACTAAGCTAAGAAATATGGAGATGCCGGGGATCGTTCTTGGAGTGAACGTGGACCATGTTGCCACGTTGAGGCAGGCAAGGGGAGGGACCGAGCCGGACCCTCTGATGGGGGCCACCCTCGCCATCCTGGGCGGGGCGGACGGAATAACCATCCACTTGAGGGAAGACAGACGCCACATAAATGACCGGGACTTAAAACTCATGCGCGAGCTTGTATCCGGAGTGGAGCTTAATCTCGAAATGGCCCCCGTAAAAGAGATGGTGAAAATAGCGCTTTCCGTTAAGCCTGAGATGTGCACCCTGGTGCCCGAAAAAAGACGCGAGCTTACAACGGAGGGCGGAGTTGACGTGAAGGGGGAATTCAAAAGCCTCTCCGAAGCTGTGAAGAAACTAAATGGCGGCGGCATCGGCGTAAGCCTGTTCATAGACCCGGACAAGGGATCTATGGAATGGGCGGCAAAGACGGGGGCCCAAATGGTAGAGCTGCACACGGGGTACTATGCGAACGCCGGGCAGAGGGACAGACAGAAGGAGTTGGAGCGCGTGCGGGCCGCCATTTCCCTGGCTGGCAGCGCTGGACTTCTTGTCAACGCGGGGCATGGGCTTAATTATTCGAACGTGCAGCCGGTAGCGGCGCTTCCCGGGCTCCGGGGGCTCTATATAGGACACAGCATAGTGGCCCGCGCCGTGCTTTCCGGGATGAAAGAGGCGGTAAGCCAGATGAAGGCTTTGATATTGGAGGCCCGCGGATAAGATGGCTAAAAAACCCGTTGGCGCATGGGATAACCGCGGGTGATACGGGGAATCGGGGTCGATATAGTCCGGATAAAAAGGATGGAGTCCGCCGTGGGCAGGTGGGGGCGGAGGTTCCTTGACAGGGTTTTCACTCAGGAAGAAATAGATTTTTGCTATAAGAAATCTCACCCCTACGCGTCCTTTGCCGTACGCTTTGCAGCGAAAGAGGCTTTCATAAAGGCGGCGGGTCTGAAAGGGATATCTTTCAGGGACATCGAGATAATGAACCTGGTATCCGGGGCCCCGGTCATAAAAAAAGAAGGAAAGCTGGCGGCGGCGCTTGCGGACTCCGGGATAGAAAAAATACATCTGAGCCTCAGTCATGAAAGGGAATACGGCATTGCCATGATCGTCATTGAGGGGGAGGGGTAAGGAAAAAATGTTCGGGAAACGCGAGCATATGCTTGAGATAATAAGGCGGCTTGAAAAGCTTTACCCCTCGCCAAAGACGGAGCTTGTCTACAAGACCCCGTTCGAGCTTCTGGCCGCAACAATACTCTCGGCGCAGGCGACGGACGCCAGCGTGAACAGGGCGACAGAAAAGCTCTTCAAAAAATTCAAAAGCGTAAAGGCGTTCGCGGAAGTCCCATTGGAAGAGATAGATAAAATGGTCGCGGGCATCAACTTTTACCACAACAAGGCAAAAAACATAAAGGCGTGCGCGGGCATAATCATGGACAAACACCATGGCAAGGTGCCGGACACCATGGCGGCGCTCCTTGAACTGCCCGGCGTGGCCAGGAAGACGGCAAACATAGTGCTGTCCAACATTTACGGAATAAACGAGGGAATAGCCGTGGATACCCACGTAAAGAGGCTCTCGCAGAGATTGCAGCTTACATCAAAAACCGACCCGGTGAAGATAGAGCAGGACCTCATCGCCATAACGCCCAGGGAGAGATGGTCTGACCTCTCCCATATGCTCATTCTCCATGGACGGCGCATCTGCACCGCCCGCGCGCCAAAACACAAGGAATGCGTACTTTTTGATATCTGCCCTTCAAATAATATCTGAACTTCGCCCTTCTGAAGGCAGAAACGCGATCCGGAGCAAAATGGCAGCGAAAAATCGTGAGGCGCTAATAAAACCTGAAAAAGCCGACGTTGCCTCTTAGGCTTGTGTTTAGTCCTCTAACCCTTTTATTATTAATCGTCTCAAAATAGTCTGAATATCCTATGTCGTCATTCCCGCGCGTCTTTAGCGCCTGATTTTAGCTTGATAAAGACGGGCCAAGTTAAAATGGATGCCCGATTAAGGTCCTCGGGCATGACGTACAAAGGACGAAATCGGTAAAGCTATTATGAGACCGTTATTAAGCGTTTAAGAGTGGAGGGCGATATGAACGACACCCCTGAAAAGCTGGACGGCGCTTCTATGGATGTATCCGCTGAAAACCGCGCCCGGCTAAAAACTTTATTCCCCACGGTCTTTACGGAGACGAAAAACGATAAAGGCGAACTGGTGGAGTCCATTGATTTTGAAAAGCTCAAGGCCGAACTCGGCACCTTTACCGGCCTCTTTGAAGCCCGCCGGGAACGTTACGGCATGGACTGGCCGGGCAAAAAAGAGGCGCTCCGGCTGATACAGACCCCAAGCGACGCCACGCTCAAACCCTGCCGCGAGGAGTCGGTGAACTTTGATACCACCGAAAACCTCTTTATTGAAGGCGATAACCTTGAAGTGTTGAAGCTTTTGCAGAAGAGCTACTACGGCAAGGTGAAGATGATCTACATTGACCCGCCGTATAACACCGGCAAAGAGTTTATTTACCCCGATAATTATAGCGAGAGCCTGGAAACCTATCTGGAATACGCGGGGCTCATTGACGGCGATGGCAAGAAGTTCTCCACCAATACCCCCAATGAGGGCCGCTTTCATACCAAGTGGCTTAACATGATGTATCCCAGGCTTTATCTTGCACGGAATCTCTTGCGTGATGATGGAGTGATATTCATCAGTATTGATGATAATGAGGTGAGTAATCTAAAGAGGATATGTGATGAAATTTTTGGGGAGGAGAATTGTTTTGGGATTTTTCATTGGAAACGTAGACAGCGTGCTGATAGCAGGAATCAATCCAATGTTTCTCCCGATAGTGAATATATTATTTCTTACTCCAAAGGTAAGTTGGCCAGTCTTGTAGGCTGTAAAATCGATACTGAAAAGTATAAGAATCCCGATAACGACCCTAGGGGGCCATGGGCAAGCATTGACCTGTCTGGCCTTGCTACAAGAGCGCAGCGACCCAATTTGCATTTCGAAATTATCGATCCAGAAACAGGCGTTTCTTATCCTCCGAATCCAAACCGGGGCTGGTCTAAAAGTAAAGATAATGTTACGCGGATGATAAGAGAGGAGCGAATTCTTTTCCCAAAGTCCGCAACTGGGAGGCCACGAGAAAAAAAGTTTCTGAATGGACTTGACAGCACAGAAACTGGATTTTCAACATGGTTAGATCCAAAGATTGTTGGTTATACAACTAATGGTACACGCGAAGTTAGTGAACTCATTGGAGGAAAGTATTTCGATTTTCCTAAACCTTCATCTCTAATTCGTTTATTTGTTGAGCAAGCCACAAGGAGTCAAGATATCATTCTCGACTTTTTCGCTGGTTCAGCAACCACAGCCCATGCAGTGCTTGACCAGAACAAAAAGGATGATGGCAACCGCAAGTTCATTATGGTTCAGCTCCCCGAGCCTTGCGCTGAAGACAGCGAAGCCTTCAAGGCCGGATATAAGACTATCGCCGACATCGGGAAAGAACGGATACGGCGGGTGATAAAGAAACTTAATGAAGAACAGGAAGACAAGCTCGATTTAGGCGGAGCATCCTCACATGATAGAGGCTTTAAAGTGCTCAAGCTGGATAAATCCAACTTTAAGCAGTGGCGGAAACTTGCGCCGGATACCAAGCCAGAAGAAATAGAGAAACAGCTTTTTGACCACATCGACCACATTAACCATAAGGCAACGCCGGAAGATCTGCTCTTTGAAATCCTCATCAAAGCCGGTTTCATGCCTGCGGAAAAGGTGCAAAC
>JAKAGP010000033.1 GCA_021825785.1 Nitrospirota bacterium | reverse complement strand
CCAGGGCCGCCCCGCCAAGCAGGTTTCTGATCATCGACCTGGAGATATTGCCCACATAGCAGCTTTTGAGCGTGGCCAGGAAAAAGCCGTACCCCAGGGTGAAGCCCAGGGCCAGCACAAGGGCGTAGACCTGGTCGAAGAGGGTGGGCGTCTTGTCCCCGAAAATGGGGATTATCCTCTCCACCACGCCGATGGCAAACGGGGTCAGCATGGCTACGATCAGCCCGCTTAAAAAGGAGCTTTTCATGCCCACGACCATCATGTCCAGCCTGTCCTTGACCGAAAAGAACATGGGGTTGATGCCCTCCACCGTCTCCGCCTCCATGGCGGACATGTTCTGGATCTCCTTTATGGCGTCCAGGAGGCTCTTGGGCTTCTCAAGGAAGCCCTGGTTTACGATGACCTGGTCGCCGCCTTTGCCGGCCAAGGTTTATTACCTCCTTACCTGAAGATCGCCCGGAGACCGCCGATATAGGCCGTGGCAATCGCCAGAAGGAAAAAAACTATAAAAATCTGCACGTTCTGCCTTCTTGCCATGAAGTAGAACGAGAGCGCCAGGAAGCAGACCGATATCAGCCTCGCCCAGAAGCCGGAGAGGATCGTCTCAAACAGCCTGCCCCAGAAGGAGACGTACTCCTGCTGGGTGAAATACCGAAGCGGGTCCATATATTTGAAGAAGTCCATACAGATATATAGCAGGGGGGGCAACCGTTTAAATGATGCAAAGTGGATAAAAATGTCATCATTTATCCATACATAGGCACAATATTATCCGAAAGCAAAGAAAGGATATGGCATCAATCTTTCGGAAAATGTAAGCGATAGCATGAGCCGGTATAAAGAAAATTGACAAATTTGTGGTTTATAAACTACAATTTGAAATGAATTCTTCTCCTTATACGCTTGAAGATTATATTACCGCTCAGGGGAAGAAGCCATTTAAAGAATGGCTGGAAGGGCTTAAAGATGTGTCAGGCAGGGCGCGTATCCGTGTCAGGCTTGCCAAAGTGCGGTTGGGGAATTTAGGAGATCACGCTTCGGTTGGTGGCGGTGTTGAGGAACTGAGATTTCGGTTCAGCCCGGGCTATCGTGTCTATTACGCACATGAAGCGGACCATGTAATTCTGCTTCTTTATGGTGGAGCCAAGGCGAGCCAAAAAAAGGACATTGCCATGGCAAAAGAATTTTGGAATGATTACAAGAGGAGGAAGAAAGATGCCTAAAAAAATATCCTCGTACCAGGAAGACCTTATAGAGGCTTTGAAAGACCCTGGCGAAGCTGCGGCCTATCTTAACGCGGCCATTGAAGACGGAGACCGCGCGGTGTTTCTCCTGGCGCTTAAAGATGTCGCAGCCGCTCATGGCGGAATAGCCGCCATTGCCAAAAAAGCGAAACTGAACCGGGAGAGCCTTTACCGGATGCTTTCCGGGAAAGGGAATCCGGAGATTAAAAGTCTCTATTCTTTGCTCCATGCCATGGGCCTCAGACTGGCTATTGGGGCCGAACAAGGTTCGAGTAAGGCCGCGTGATTTTTGTGCGAAGTGGGAGGCATAAAAAAAGGCTGAAGGCAAGATCATGTTCTCTTAAAGGAGGATATCCAGGTTATGTGCAGAGCGCCTGTAAGGGCATTGGACAAGGCACGCATTAGCAAGAAACTTCTTCGCTACGCCAAAAAACAGGGACGTACTGATATCAGCTTAAAGGATATACGGAAAAGTCTTTCAGGCATCGGCGTTTCTCTTTCCAAGCGGGTTATAGCGGGCAGGGGAAAGTAATAAAACTATTTTTTCCTTTCAAATATTTTTATTGCAAGCTCGTGAATGAACTTGACATCCTCGGGAGGGCGGGTTTTGAGGTAAGCCAGGAGATCTTCAAGAGCCTTGGTGGACTTTTGGGATAGCTTTTCTTTTGATGGAATAAGGTCTTTCAGTGGAATTTTAAGACCGGCTGCAATTTTGTCCAGAGTCTCAATGGTCGGGATAGTAGTGCATCTTTCAATTTTTCCAATGCTATCCACGCTTAAGTTAACAACTTCTGCGAATTGGCCTTGGGACAGCCCCATCGACTTTCGAATCTCTCGTATCTTTTTACATATGTCCTTACCAATCATTGGCGATAGCCCTCTTTCCTTGAGATTTAAAGAAAAATCTAAAAAATCCAAGGAGTTTAAGATTGTAAATAAATTCAGAGGAGCAATGACAGGGATAATAAGGCGGAAATAAATATTGACTACAATACGTTTTTTGATAATAATGAATAGCCTTGTATAGTGAGAACGAGGAAAATATGAGCATGGGCCGGAAGCATATTTTGCTGGTGGATGATAAAAGGGATGTCCTGCAACCTCTGGCGGAAGGGCTGAGGGTTTCGGGAGAATTCGAAGTATTCACGGCCGAAAACGGCAAGAGGGCACTGGAGATATTCAGGGCTGGCCACAAAATAGATTTTCTTGTTACCGATATAGAAATGCCAGTGATGGACGGATTCAAGCTTCTGGCTCATGTGAAAAAGGATTACCCGACTATCCCGGCCATAGTGCTAACCGGCCACATAACTCATAAAATCAGAGAGCAACTCAAAGCAATTGGAGACTTTGTCTGTATTCAGAAACCTGTCAGTTTCTGGGAACTTCGGCGGCGGATAATAGATGAATTTCGCTTTCATTCCGCCCCGGAAGAAAAACCAGAATAGCCCAGACATGGGGAAATTGAAAGCACTCAAAGGTGAGAGATCGGTGGGGGAACTTATCAGGCATCTGAGAAAATCCTCCGGTCTTTCTCAGATGCAGCTTGCGGAGAAAATCGGGATCTCATATCAGCAGGTTCAGAAATACGAAAAAGGAACAAACAGGCTTAGTGTTTCGAGGCTGAAACAGATATCGGGGGCCCTGGGAGTGCCTGTAAGCCTTTTCCTGGATGAAGACTCGCTCCTGCCCGGGGAGCAAAAAGGCGCGGGCCTGTCCGGCCTTTTGAGCGACGAGGCCAGGCTCCTCATGCTTTTCAGGAGGATTCCCAGCAGGAAGCTGAAGCATGGGTTTATAGAGATGCTTGAGGACGTTGTAGTCATGTCGGATGGCAAGAAAAACTGACATGTCGATTACTCGCGCCAGATCCATTCTTTCGATTGCCTTGATTCTATTTATCCTGGGCGCGGCGGTGGTGGCGGGAGCGGCCAATTCTTTACAAGAGAAGACCAAGGCCGCGAATCACCAGGACCAAGCCGATGAGGCACTGTTGTCCAATGTAAGGCAATATTGCGCCTCCACACTTGGCTCGGGTTACTCCCTACAGGTACAAAAGACTTACAATGGCGGCTATCTTTTCATCTGCGCTCAAAAAAATGTGGATGAAAATAGAGGAGAAGTGCCAGCGGCTTATTCGGAAGGATTGCCTTCGCATTGTGGTATACTCCGGAACAGTGGGGAAAAGAGAGGCATATGAAGAATTAGTCAAGAAGCGGAAAAGTTGTCGGCTTTGTTGCGGCCTATCTAATCCTTCCTACGTATCTGACGGTAAATACGATTCAAATGAAATCGGACCTTGGTCTCTTTGGCAATCTAATTTAAATGCTGAGTTATTGATTGTCGGTCAGGATTGGGGTGATATATCGTATTTTCAAAAATGGGAAGGAAGGGATCAACCAGCCAAAAATCCGACAAATGAAAATCTGCAAGACCTTCTTGCGCATATTGACATTCAAATAGGGAAGCCGCGCGAGATTCAGGGCCAAGTTATTTTTTTTACAAATCTTATTTTATGTTTTAAGCAAGGCGGGCTCCAATCACCCGTCAAAAATGATTGGTTAATAAACTGCACGCGTGAATTCTTCAGGCCCCTAATTGAAATCATAAATCCCCGGGTAATTCTTGCTTTGGGCAAGAGAGTAAGCGAATCAATACTTGACCGATATAAGATTCCTTATTCAAAGAACAAAAAGCTTTATGATATTATGCAACGGTCACCATATGAGTTGACCAGTTCAACAGTACTCTTCCCTCTTTATCATTGTGGTGCCGGAAGTATAAATAGAAACCGTCCAATGATTGAGCAAAAAAAAGATTGGACCCAGGTTTCAGAGTGGATGAGAAGAAGGTCTGAAGTACGGATGGAAAAAATGACATAAAGATAAATAGCTTAATGATTAGGACTTCTATATCTTCGGCCTCACCTCCTCAATCTCCATTATCCTCCCTTTCTTCTTCTCCTCAAAATAAGACACCGTCTCCCCGAAGGCCTCGGCATTGAAGGGCGTGTAGAAAGAGGAGAGTTCCTTGCCGCCCTGCATCCGGACGATGAATGGTCCGCCGAAATAGCCGTCCTTTATGAGCCCGCGCGCCATGGCGTCCTTCTCCCTCCGCAGATTGCAGACGATCGAGTAGAGGATATTCCTCTTCAGCTCTCTATCTGAATCCATGAGTGCGATATCGGGATTGCTCCTGCCCAACTTTTTGGCCGCCTCCTCAAGCACCCCTGCCTGGAAATACACATACCCGTTGGGCATCGAGAAGGCACCCCAGCGGGGGCCGTCCATGCGGTTGATATAGGGTTTTAGCTCTGCCAGGAACCTTTCGGCATCGAACCAGGGCAGGGGCACCTCCTTCATGTTAGGCCTCTCTCTTTCTCCCTGCTCATGGCTGATAAAGATGCTGTCCTTTCCGGCTTTATGCCGGCCGGGCCCCGTTAGCGGGGCAGGCTGAATGGGCTCTTCAGGTTCAGCCCCAGATTTTATCTCTTCCAGGTGCGACTGGACGTTCCTGGCCATCTCTATGCGTCTTACGGCCTGGTCCGCCTCCTTCAGCTTTTCTCCCAAAAGCCCTTTCGGGATCCTGTGGTGGTCGGAAATAGCCTTATTGACCTCTACCCTATAGGGAAGCTCCATGTAACCCTTCAGACCGTCAAGGATTGTTATGCTTATAAGGGGATGGTCTCCCATGGAGTAAAAGGTCTTCCTGTATGAGGGGAGTTTTCCCAAATCATGCCCCAGGGAGGCTATCAGAATCTTGGGAAGCATCGCGGCGGAGCCATTGAAGGCCTTTATCATCTCTTCCGCTACGTTCAGCGTGTGCCGGTAGAGTTTTACTTCTGTCAGGACGTCATATACGTTTTTTTCCATGAGGCGCTCGGCCTCTCCTTTCCAGTTCATAACGGACGGGCAGTCCCCTTCCCGGTCGAGAAGCCCGAGGATTTCCCTGACAACACCTCCGGCAGGCGTGGCGGCAAATGTTCTCTCCTTCACATACTGGTCATAAAAATCCTGTATCTCCGGATGCTGGAAAGCCGGGTCTTCGGCCACCGGCGATGGGGAGAACCCAGCCTGGCTTCTCCAGAGGCCCGCGAGCTGCTCCAGGGATATCTCGGTGTTTTTATATCGCGACCAGATGGTGGACAGTGCCTCCAGGGCGATCTCCTTCTTGCTGCCGTCTGCTTGCTCGGGCCCGGCGGGCGAAAAGAGCGTCTTCCAAAGGCCGTAAATGGCTGCCAGGATGCCAGCGATTAATGCTATCTCAAGCATTTGCCCCTTCCTCGACACTTACGTTTGGAAGCTGAATGTGCACATAGAGGTCCGAGACGTCTGCCGTCTTTCCGACGAAGGCGCCGGAGTAGCCCATCATGTAAAATTTCCTTGCAGGCAGGTTGAGCACGTCCTGCGGCTTGATCACCGGCTCTTCCACCTGTCTTACCGTCATGCCGCCCCCGACGGAGAGGATGGGCGCGTACTTCGACTTCTCCCCAAAGTGGTCCGCCACGTACTTCGCTGTCGCCGCATCCGGGACCCTCATGAAAAGCTTCGTGTTCGTGTTGTCCAGGATCACATTGCCGTAATCAACGCCCAGGGCGGCGTGAAGCTGACTCACCGACTGGCAAAACCCGTGGACCCACACGCCCGCCCCGCCCGCCTTGGCGAAGAGGTCGTCTATGCCGTAGTAAAAGACGTTCTGGGCCTCATCGATATAAAGGCAAAGCGGCGGGGTTACCTTTCTGCCGGAGGCGAATACCCGCCCCACAAAGCTCTGTATCATCGAGATGACCACCTTCCCCACGGTAAAGGCGGCCTTCCTGGTGATAAGGGAGCCAAGCTGGACGATCATGATCACCCGTTTGCCTTCTTCGAGCCTCTTTAAAAACCGGTTTTCATCAGCCTTGCCTATGATCTTCCCGATATTCCCGGATGTAAGCTCCATGAGGGCCACGCGAAGGGAAGAGGACACCTTGCCGTAATAATCCGGCGGGGAATCGAGGATCTTTTGCATATCGGATGAAAGCTGCCTGGCCTCATCTGAATCTATGGAGTCGACCTCGGCCTTGAGCTTTTCGAGTTCCGTGCGGGATATCCGGTTCTTTACATCATTCAGATTGAACAGCGGCGGTTTTCCTTCGTTCTTGGCCAGAAGGACGAGTGCCTGGACCACTATGAGGCTTATCTCGTAAGCGACGTTATAGAAAAACTTTTCCTTGCCGACCTCCACGCCAGAGACTATGTGGCCCACCAGCTCCTCGGGCATGAAATAATAGCCCAGCGGGTCTATGATGGCGCTGTAGGCTGGGAATATTGGTGTCACGAGCATAAGCTCATCCTGCCGGCCCTCCTCAAAGGCCACCTGGACCACCTTGGAGAAAAGCTCGATGTCTCCCTTGGGGTCTATGATGACCACGCTATAGCCCTTTCTTATGTCCTGCTCGGCCATGTTCTCCATGACGCGGGTCTTGCCAACCCGGGTGGTCCCGAAGCACCAGATGTGGCCGTTTCTATGGGAGTCCGGTATGATGATGTCGATATTGTGCCTGGGGTCGGAAAGGCTCTGCCCTCTGCCGATTATGAGCCGGGAGTCCTTGTTTGCTTTAAACATTACGGACTATCACCCTTTCCTTCAGCTCGTCGGAGACCGATTTTATGCACTCCCTGGGAATTCTGCCTTTCACCTCCACAAGGCTGAAAATCCCGGCGGCCCTTTTCACACATATGACCTTAATGTCCAGGAGCCTTTCCGCAAGCTCCTTCCGTAGTAGCCCCTCCGTGAGGCTCCTCGATATCCGGCTTAATGAGACATTCAGGACGGGGACGCGACCGTTTGAGGAGGGCGTAACGCTTGAAATGTAAAAGCTGTAATAGCCACCGGGCCGGTAACGGCCCCTTTCTTTTGGCGTCTGGCGCTCTTTTTCGCAAACTCCGACCACGAGCCTGTCGGCCCCGCCATCCAGCTCGACAAATATGCGGTCCTCGAACACCGCGGCAATGTGCCCGCCGGTGATCCCGCCTGCGAGGTACCGCAGCCTTTCATAACCGCGAGTCACAGTCTCCGTATGGAGGGCGGAGACGATGCCGTACTTGATCGCCCGGAGGATGTTCTTTTTGAGCTTCTCCATGGGGAACCTCCAGACCCCGTTTTCCCGGAAGACGTAGATTTCGCATCCCTTACCGGTCAGCAGGCATTCCACATCGGAGCGGAAGATGTCTGAGAGTGTGCCGGATATGGACCTTTCGATGGCCTCTTTCGCCTCGTCACAAGGAAGCTCGTACTTCTCCGAAATCGCCCGGAGGTCAACGCCGCATGAAATATCTTTTAAAAACCGCGTATACCTTTCTTGCATATTCCTGTCTTTTCCTTTCATTTGAAGCGTTGTAGCAGCCCACGGCCTCCCACGTATAGCCGTACCTCCGGAAGCATTGGGCCAGTATCCAGGCGCCCGCCTTCACATTTGTGCATGGGTCTCCGAGGGACCGCCAGACGCGCGCGCCAAGCCTTGGGGCCCAGCCGGAGTTGATCTGCATGAGGCCGTAATCGTATGTGCCGTTTGGGTTCCAGTTGACCACCCGAGGGGCGAAGCCGGACTCCACCTTCGCAATAGACCACAAGAGCTGGGGAGATACGCCGTACTCCGCCCCGGCCTGCTCGAAGCAGAAGGCGGAGGCAAGTGCCGGGAACGAAAGAAGAAGAATTAAGGCAATAAGAATTCTGCTCATAATGTGTAATAGCGGAGGGGGCAACCGCCCCGGCTGTCAGGGCAGTTAGGAAATCAGGCCGGATTCAACTATTCGAAGCGTGGAGTCCCGTTTGTTCGTGTGATTGTTTGTTGGATAACGCCGTTTGTTGCCCGGGAGGGCTTGCTCGTTTGATGTCTGATTGTTTGTTGCCTCGAAAATTCGGAAATCTCTCTCGTCCCTCCACCTTCTCATGCGCTGAAGGAGGTGATAACATTCTTTTGAGATCAAAGAAAAGGAGGGCATTCATGCAATATCTGGTTCAATTAAAACTGAGCAGTTCGGCCCGTCCGATGACCTCAGAGGATGGGATTGCCTTTATCGAGCAGTTCATATTCCCCACGCTGGAGCTATGTAAGAAGCTGCAGGAAGAGAAAAAGATCGCCGCAGGCGGACCCGTGAGCGGGGCAGTTGCGCTTGCGCTCATCGTGAATGCCGAATCCGCGCAGGAACTGGATGATCTGATCACAAGCCTGCCCGTATGGCCTCGAATGGAGACTGAGGTGACCCCGCTTACCACCTTCGATGCCCGCAGGCAATCGCTTACTGCCCGGCTTGAGGCGCTCAAGGCGCAGGCGCGAGAGACCTCAACGACGGTTGCCAGCCGATGAAACCACGGGCCGTCTTCGGACTGAGCATCCTGATGAGCCTGCTCAGCTCCATCTTTGTCGCCGCGCTCTTTGTGTGGCCCTGGCTTCGGGCCCTGAATGTCGAGCAGGCGCTCATCTGGCTGGTGGCGCCGCACATGTTCCTCCGTTTTATCGGCCTCAGCTTCCTGGTTTCGGGAGTTGTGTCCGCTTCGCTGCCTAAGGTGTGGGCGGTGCCCGCAGGATATGGTGACCTTGTCGCTGGAATCCTTGCCATCATCGCCACGGCGGCGCTGGCGCACGCGGCCACTTGGGCAATTGCCGCTGTATGGATATTCAACGTCTGGGGAGCTGCGGACCTGCTTTTCGCGTTTTACAAAGGGGCGCGCGTCCGTCTGGAGCCTGGTTCCCTGGGCGCCGGATTCTACATCGTGACAGCGATCGTGCCGCCCCTGCTTGTGTCGCACGCCCTCATCTTCATGCTGTTGATGCGGGCCGGGTCCTGAGAACGTAGCGCTACACGAGGGGCAATATGTCGTTAAGGATTGTTTTATAAAGCGGGGCGAATCGGTGAAGCTGTTTATCTGCGGGGCCACGGGCCGGACGGGAAGGGAATTAATAAAGCAGTCGCTTGAACGCGGCCATAGGCCCACGGCCTTCGTCCGCTCTCCTGAGAAGTTGAACATCCAGGATAAGAATTTGATCATCATCAAGGGTGACGTGCGTAACCCAATCCAGCTCGCCCAGGCGGCTTCGGGTACGGACGCCGTGCTCTCGGCCCTTGGCACTTCCGGCCTGCTGCCAACCACGCTCCTGGCCGATTTTACCGGGGCAATTTGCCAGGCGATGGAAAAAGCCCCCGTCAAGAATGTGATGTCCCGTCGGCTCGTTATCATTTCGGCGGCGCTTCTTTCCCCGGGTGCTACTGCCGGTTAGAACCAGACCCATCTGGGCGCTATAAACGGACCCACCCTGAAGTTGCTTGTTTTTGAGTTCCTGAAGAGAGAATGGCCGGTTTGGAGACCCACCCAGGCCGGGTCTTTTTTACGGGCTTGTTTGATATGGTTCTCGGGACAGGGATATCGTAGTGAAGATGTTGAGACGACTGGCCTTACGGCGGCTATTTCTTTTTTGGCTTTCTTGTCTTTGCGTTCAGCGTTTTCGATTCGTGCATTCTCCAGCTTGGGCCATCGATATTGATGATAGTGGAGTGGTGGACCATGCGGTCGA
>JAKAGP010000032.1 GCA_021825785.1 Nitrospirota bacterium | reverse complement strand
TTGAATTAAATCGCCCTCTATTGACAATCTTTGAACGAACTGATAAATTGAAAACCATGTCAGGCATAGGTCTGCTGCTTATAACCGGTAAACTCGTTGGCGCATGGCTCCATAAAGGGGCCGTGGCCCGGAGGGTTTTGACCGTGTAGGCAAAAAGCAGACAGCCATACGCGAGGAAATCCAGAAGGCCGCGGTTTTAAAAAACCGCGGCCTTTTTTTTTATTATTTTTTTTCGCAAAACCTGCGCGAAAGAGGAGGTGGATTTTTTATGAAATGGGACGCAGATAAGTACGACTCGGTAAAGGCGCCTCAGGTCGACGCCGGGAGAGACCTGATAAGGCTTGCCCAGGTAAAAAAGACGGACTCTGTGCTCGATATTGGCTGTGGCACCGGCAAGCTTACGCTTGAGCTTGCGGCCCTGGCTTCAAAAGGGAGCGTCCTGGGGATCGACCCCTCAGAGGAGATGCTCCGGAGGGCAATGGATGTTTCCGCCCGGACGGCCAATATCAGTTTCATCAGGAGCGGCGCGGAGGAAATGGATTTTGCGGACGCGTTCGATCTGGCCTTCTCAAATTCGGCGCTCCAATGGGTGAAAAAGCAGCGGCAGGCAGCCGAAGGGACTTACAGGGCGGTGCGCCAGGGAGGCAGAGTGGCCTTCCAGATGCCGGCAAAGGATTTCTGCCATGAGTTTTTTGAATACGTGGATCTGGTCATAAGGAAGTTAGGCTTCGAGCGGTTTTTCGAGAGTTTTGAATCGCCATGGTGTTTCGTTTCGAAGGAAGAGTATGTGGGCTTATTGAGAGACACGGGCTTTGTACATGTGAAGGTTTTTTATAAGGATTACAGGCTGGCATTCAATTCCATAAAGGAGGTTTTGGACTGGTGGAGCTCGGCTGGCCTGAGGCCATATCTCGCGATGCTGCCGGAGGCGGAGCAAGAACGCTTTAAATACGCCTTCGCCATGCAGTTTGAAAACAACCGGACCAGCAGGGGCATCGAGTTTGGGTTCAGAAGACTGTTTGCCCTTGCAGGCAAATAGAAAGGGGCGTCAGGAATGGGCGGGAACAAAATGGAGCTGAAAAATGTAGCGTTCATAGGGCGGACATACGAAGAATATATGGCCATGTTCGACCTGGAAGAAAAGATTTTTACCCGTGGCGGCCCGGTTCTGGACTGCCCGGCCGGGCCGTCTTCCTTTACTGCGGAAGCGTGCACCAGAGGCTGCCAGGCTACGGCATGCGATATTCTTTATACCGGCGGGCTTTATGATCTGACCCTCCGTGAGCTTGAGACGAGAGGCAGGCAGGACCTTGCCGTTATAGGCCAAAAACTGGAGGGAATCTCCCACCTCTTCCGCTGGGGCTATTACGGGGACAAAGAGGGACATATGGGGCACAGGAACGCAGCGCTTTCACGTTTTTTGGCCGACTATCGGGACGGAGTGAAAAAGGGGCGCTATGTCCATGCGGAACTTCCCCGCCTGCCGTTTGCGGACAGGTCGTTTGCCCTCGTCCTATCAAGCCATTTTTTGTTCCTCTACGGAGACAGGCTGAGCCCCGGCTTCCATGCGGAGAGCCTGAAGGAGATGTCGAGGGTAAGCTCCGGGGAGGTCAGGGTTTATCCTATTCAAGGTCTGGATGCAAAACCTTACCCTCACATGGACGTGGTGCTGAAACTTCTAGAATTGGGCGGCATCCGCGCGGAGATCAGACCCACGCCCTTTGAGTTCTTTAGAGGGGCCAAAAGGATGCTGGTGCTTAAAGCGGGCTAAAATTGGGAAAAACGGGAAATAATCAGGGCAGAATTCGGTAAGGCCAGTTGGGCAAAGCGGGTTTCCGGCAGGAGGATGGAGCGCTACAGGGCGCCTCTTTTTAAAAGCTCCTTTTCAATAAGGGCGATTCGCTCCCTGTATTGCCCGCATTCTTCATCGAACTCCGCCTGCATATTGCTGGCCTTTTCCGCGCTAATATGGACCTGGGTTTTTTGGAAGGTAAACGAATGGATATCTTCCATATCACACAGCTCGTCCCTGAGTTTTTTGAGTTCGGCTTTGAGCTGTTCTGCCGTTAAATGTTCCGTTTCCATGGCGAAAAAATTAAATAAAATTACCTTTGTCCTAGGATTTCCTTCCGGTGATCAGAAAGACCGTAAACTCCCGCTTTCCGCCCTCCACATCTCGTATCATGGTGGAGGCGGTTGTGTCCCGCAGATCGTTAAAACCGGCCTGCCGCATCAATTCCATCAGTTTTGCCCGTTCGAAACCGAAATGGAAGACGCCTGTGTTGTCACCGTGGAACGACCCGTCCTCGGCATCCAGGTCCGCGGCGCAGACTATTCCTCCCGGCAAGAGAAGATCGTGCCACATACGCAGAAGCCCGGTGGTGTCGGGAACGTGATGCATGGTCATGCTGCTTGCAAGGAGATGGAATTTTTTGCCTTCAATAAGGGACTTGTTTGGATGGGCGCCATTTTCAAGATCGATAAAAACAGGATTTACGTTTCCGATATTCCGGGTTTTTATCTTTTCTTTGAGGACATCCAGCATACCGCGGGAGGTGTCCACTGCGGTAATGGTTTTTACCAGGGGTTGCAGCTGGAGCGTGACAAGGCCGGTGCCGCACCCGAAATCAAGCGCGTCCATCTCCCGCGTGGGTGATGCCTCCCGGATTATCGCCCCGGCTACGTCCGAGGCCAGCTTGACCCGCCTTGGGTCCTGGTCCCATTGGGCGGCTTCCTTGTCGAAATCCTTGCTTCCTGTGCTCATCGCTGAAGATCCATTTCTGAAATTTTATTTTTTTGTGTTCCCGGTCCTATCCCCATGGGGGGCCGCTAGTGAAGTTTACCACATAATGGCAGGTAGCGGTATTTGTATGACACGCGGCATGTTTTCTGATATTTTTTAAGGACTATGCCTGTGTCTCTGAGGTTTGCACAGTTCAATATAAGAGACCTGACGATGCAGAAGCTCCGCGATCCGGGAAACTCCCAGGCGCAGGCCGCCGCAAAGATAATAAAGAAATTTGCCCCCGACGTGCTTTCAATAAATGAGATGGAAGCAGACCCCGCCGCCCCGCGCATCTTTGTGAAAAATTTTCTGCAAAGGGGCGAGGACCCGGTTGATTATCCTTTTTTTTATATGGGAAACACTAATTCCGGGGTGCCGACCGGGTTTCCGCCTCCCTTCGACTATAAGGGATTCGGCCGTTTCAAGGGCCAGTACGGGATAGCCTGCCTGAGCAGGTACAGAATTGATATTGACGCCGTAAAGAACTACAAGGATGTCCCGTGGGGGTCAATGCCCTTGAACTATTGCGCGGAAGCTGACTCCCCGTGCCCGGGCAGCTTCCCGCTTTGGAGCACCGCTTTCCTTGATATTCCAATAGAAATAGGGCCAATAGAAAAAGGTATAACAGCCGTTCATTTCCTCCTGCTTCACCCGACCGTTCCCCTTAGAAATTACATGAATTTAAGGAGGAACGCCGATCAACTCCGGTTCCTGGAAAGATACATAAGCGGGCAGGGCATGCCGGGCGTTTCACCCCTCCCGGCGGATGCGCCGTTTGTGGTAATGGGAGACCTCAACACCGACCCCGGGGAGGAGCTTGGCACATGCGAGGTGATAAAGGGGCTCCTTGAAAACGCAAATATTATAAAGCCAGGGATGGATGAAAAGGAAAAAACATTCCTTGAAGAAGGGGGCGCGGAATGGCCGGGGTCCGACAGACCCGGACTGCTGGCGGCCAGGCTAGATTACATATTGCCCGCAAGCCGCCGCTTTATTCTGAAGGATTTCCATATCTTTAGCCCTAGGGGCACACCCTGGTGGCCCGTGGCCCGCAGGGCGTCGGACCATTTTTTTATCTATGCGGACTGCGAGTTGATCTGACCCAATTTCCTGTAGCTTGCTGCAGGGTGATTCATTATCGTCCCAATCTTTTGATACCCCTCCCTTATCCCTGGGAAATCGCCTCAGGAAAGATCACTTCCGGTTGAATGGTCTGTGCCCCTCTTTTGTCCTGAATTGCACATCAAAAGAAGTCAAATTGTGCAAAAAGGGACAGCGGCATAATTTTTTGCGGCATTAGACGGGCACGTATTTTGCATCTTCTGGTATGAATGAAAACATCTGCCATTCTTATTTTTTGCCTGCTCATGACGGCCCCGGCAGCGGCGCCCGCATACGGGGCGTCCGGGAAAAACATCAGGCTGCTTTTTTTCTACCGGGAAGACTGCAAATGGTGCAGGATGATGGATAGTGTGCTCGATGACCCCTCGATCAAAAAGATCCTGAAAGGCAATGTTAATTTAGAAAAAATAAATATTTACGGGACAGTAAAGCTGATCAGAGAGGGGCAGACAGGGACTGAGCTTAAGAGAAAATACGGTATCTTCGGGATCCCCACTTTAATTTTCATGGGCACTGGCAACAAGGAACTACTGAGGATACCCGGAGTGGTCACAAGAGAGGATTTCAAAGACCTTGTCTGCCACCAAATAGGAATTAAAAGCAGTTTTTGCGCAAAATAGAAGAAGAGGTTTTTGTTTTTTTAAAAAAGAAAGGGGGAATGGGAAGTGAGGAAAGGTAAAATCACTGCTTTGGGTCTGGCGCTCGCGTTTTTATTTTTGTTCCTGCCTGCCGCTGCGCTGGCTGGAGGCAACGCAGCGGATGGCAAAAAGGTCGTCGACACGAAAAAGCTGGGCAACTGCGCGGCATGCCATGTGGTGCCGGGGATGGAATTCCCTGGAGACGTCGGGCCAAACCTCGTGGAAGCCATGAAGAACTACTCCGAAAAGGACAGGACCATGCTGAGGGAAAGGATCTTTGATGAAAGGAAATTCAATCCGGACACCATAATGCCGCCTTTCGGGACGAATAAGATCCTGACCAGCCAGCAGATTGATGACGTTGTCGAATACCTCTTGAGCTTTAACAATAAAAAATAAGGAGGCGAACGATGAGGCAAGAAGACAGGGGGGGGCAGGAAGGCAGCGGGCCGGCGCTCACCAGGAGGGCTTTTATCAAATCCGCTGGTGTTGCCGGCGCGATGTTCTTTATGGCCGGGGCGCTGCCGTCGCTGGTGAAGCCGGCGTTGGCGGCCGTTAAAGAAGAAAATATAAACGAGGTGCTGAGAAGACAGTTTGGAAGCAGGAAGGTCAGCATGTCCCATGTCAGTATCAATGCGCCGATAATCGCGGAAAACGGGGCCGTTGTCCCATTGACCATCACGTCCGACCTGCCGATGAATGCCAATGATTACGTCAAGAAGATAAACGTGTATGCGGACGGCAACCCTGAGCCCTATATCGCGGGCATCAGTCTTACGCCCGCAAATGGGAAGGCCATGTTCGCGCTGAGAATAAAGATGAGGAAGACCTCGAATGTACGCGCGATCCTGGAGACCAGCACCGGAAAGCTTTACGGCGCCATCAGGCCGGTGAAGGTGACTATTGGAGGATGCGGCGGATAAGCGGGCGGTGGTTGCGGCGGGTAAAGGGCTGAATAAAAGGGGAAGCCTTACAAGCTCGGGCAGTGAAAAGAGACAATAAAGAAGGAGGTAAATAAAAGTGGTGGTAGGGAGGATAAAAATAAGAGTACCCGGAACGATAAAAAAAGGTGAGGTCATTCCCGTTATGGCGCTTGTAACTCACCCCATGGAAACCGGGCTGAGGAAGACCAAGGACGGCAAGGTGATCCCCGCGTATTTCATAAACGACGTGGATGTATTTTATGGGAATGAAAGGGTAACCCACTGCGACTGGACCTATGCCATCAGCGCCAACCCGTTCATATCCTTTTACCTGAAGGCGGACAAGGCTGCCCCTCTCAAGATCGTTTACAAGGACAATAAAGGTGGGGTTTACCAGGAATCGGTCCAGATAAGCCCGCGCTGATGCGCTGGGAACAATTGAGAGAATGGAGGCATGGGGATGCGAAGGTTTTTTCATTTTTTCTTTAAGGATTATCTTATATTGACATTCGCAATCGGACTGCTCGTTGCGGGTGCGGGGCGCAGCGCATTCGCGGGGGCAGGGCCTGCTTCGGGGATAAAGGAATACAAGCAGAACATTTCAACTGCGGAATACGAAAAAAGATACAACGCGGTATACGGGAAATTCACGGAGCAGATGGCCGAGCAGGGCAACCCTGCCGGCTTCGTGCTGGATGACGGCAGAGACCTCTTTAAAAAGGTGGAGGGCAGCGCGGGCAAATCCTGCGCAAGCTGCCATGGTGAAAACGGCGAAAAGCTGGAAGGTGTGGCGGCCGCTTACCCCAAGTATGACCCCGCGATAAAGGGCATTAACACCGTGGCGCTCCAGATAAACAGGTGCCGGAAGGACCACATGGGCGCCCCGGAGCTGAAATACGAATCTTATAACCAGGTGGCGCTTGAGCTTTACGTAAAATCCCTCTCGAACGGCGTGCCGATAAACGTAAGCATAGACGGCCCGGCCCGGCCCTTCTATGAAGCGGGAGAGGCCTATTACTACAAGCGGCAGGGACAGTTGAATATGAGCTGCGCCATCTGCCACGTTAAATACGCTGGGCACATGATACGGGCGAACCTCCTGTCAAACAACAGGCATCATGCGGACCATTGGCCCGGCTACCGGCTTAAATGGGGCAAAACCGGTTCCCTTCAGAAGCGGTTCAGAGGATGCAATAAGAAAGTGAGGGCCAAGCCGCTGCCTTTTCAATGTGAGACATACCGGGACCTGGAGCTTTACCTTACGTATCAGGCCAACGGTCTGCCGGTGGAAGTCCCCGGATTCAGGATGTAAGCGAAGGCAAAGGGAAAAAGGAGGCCGCATGAGCATAACAAGGAGGAAGTTTATTCAGATGCTGTCGCTGGCGGCCGGAGGCGCTGCCTTCGCCTCGCTGACCCCGGCGGCGCTCGCAAAGGCCCTTCAAAAACCCGGAAATCTTTTCAACTTTCACGAAACGGGAAACCTGACGCTGGTGCATACAACCGACACTCACGCCCAGCTTGTCCCGGTTTTCTACAGGGAGCCCGACACGAATATCGGGGTTGGTGAAGATAAGGGGCAGCCTCCTCATCTTACGGGCAGGACCTTTCTTAAATATTACGGGTACAATCCTGATACGCCGGAGGCTTACGCATATACCTGCGATGATTATGCCAGACTTGCCAGGGAATACGGGAAAATGGGCGGTTTCGCATATATGGCCACCCTTATAAAGGGCATCAGGGCGGAAAGGCCCGGGAAGGTGCTCCACATTGACGGCGGCGATACCGTTCAGGGGTCGGCCACAAGTCTTTGGACACAGGGTGAAGACATGGTCACCGCCATGAACAAGCTTGGCTGCGAGGTAATGACCGGACATTGGGAGTTCACCTATGGCCAGGAACGCCTTAAGGCGCTGATAAAAAAGATGGATTTCCCATTTGTCGCCCAGAACGTAAATGATGCCACCTGGGGCGACCCCGTATTCAAGCCATACGTAATTAAACAGGTGGGCGGCCTGGCTATTGCCGTCATCGGGCAGGCGTTCCCGTATACTCCCATAGCCAATCCCCGAAGGTTCATCCCGGACTGGTCCTTCGGCATCAAGGACGCGCATATGCAGAGTATAGTGGATGAGGTCAGGGCCAGGAAGGTGGACCTCGTAGTCGTAATTTCCCATAACGGCATGGATGTTGACAAGAAGATGGCCAGCCGGGTCAAAGGGATAGACGTGATCATGGGCGGGCATACTCACGACGGGGTGCCCAGGCCCGTAACGGTGGGCAAGACGCTTGTCATAAATTCCGGCTGTTACGGCAAATTCGTTTCAAGGCTCGATCTTGAGGTGAAGAACAGGGCGATACAAAGCTATTCATTCAGGCTCATACCGGTTATTTCCTCGATGATCGAACCCGACGCGGAAATGGAGAAATTGGTTGAGGACCTTCGGGCCCCTTATAAAGACAAGCTTGGGGAGGTGCTGGGGCATACGGAGACCGTTCTCTACAGGCGGGGCAACATGGACGGGACCTTTGACAACCTGATATGCGACGCCCTGACCGAGCACTACGACGTGGAGTTTGCGCTGTCTCCGGGCTTCAGATGGGGCAGTACCGTGCCGGCTGGTCCCATAACAGCGGAGGACGTCTATTCTCAAACAGCCATTACATATCCAAATACGTACAGGTCCGTCATGAAGGGCAGCATGATAAAGAACGTCCTTGAGGACGTCGCGGACAACCTGTTCAACCCGGATCCTTATATGCAGCAGGGCGGCGACATGGTGAGGTCCAGGGGGCTGGAATTCACTATGTATGCCGAAAGGCCGATGGGCCAAAGGATCCAGGACCTGAAGGTCCGCGGCAGGTCCGTGGAGCCCGGCAAGGAATACACGATGGCAGGCTGGGCCTCAATGGCAAGCCAGTCCGGGCCACCAGTCTATGATATTGTCATAGACTACATCAAGCGGAAAAAAACCATAAATATTCATAACGAAAAACCGGCGCTTGTGGCCTGAGGCCCGTGTGTTTTCTGACCGTAAGAATTCTGTTTTTGCTTGGCGTTCCGGGGTTTGAAAATCCCGGAGCGCCCCTTTTATAATATTTCAAAATGAAAAGACATCTCCCCCGCCTGAAAAGGTTCTTTCTCCTGTCCGTAATACTAGTTCTGGTGCTGGCTCCTCCGGCGGCAGCGAAGCGTAAATTGACCCTGTTGCTTATGCCTCTTGACTCTCCTTCGGTCATGTACGCGAGGTTTCTCCCCTTTAAACGGTATCTCGAGAGCCGCCTGGGTATCCCGGTGGAACTTAAAGTTGCCAAAAAGAGGAGCGAGATCATAGAAGCCCTGAAAAAAGGCGACGCGGACCTGGCGTTTCTCTGTCCGTCCCTTTATTGCGAGGCCTCAAAACAGATGCCGCCCTCAAAACCGCTTGTTCCGCTGGCAAAACTGCGCGTAAACGGAAGCTCCGTTTACAGGAGCGTCCTTCTAGTAAGGGACGATTCCGGCATTAAAAAGGTTTCCGATCTTTCCGGCAGGACTTTCGTGTACGGCAGGTATTATTGCCCCGGTTCAGGGCTGCTTCCGGATTTCATTCTCCGGAAGGCTGGTATCAGGCAGGGCGATTTCATGGACGTCGTCAGATTGGGGTCCGACAGGAGCGCAGTCCTTGCGGTCCTGGCAAGGCTGTTCGACGCAACCGGAGTTTCCGAGGAGACGGCCAAACCCTATCTGGGCAAGGGGCTGAGGATAATCGGTTACTCCCGCCCCATTCCGCAATATCTTTTTGCCGCAAGGGGAGATCTCGACCCTCGGCTCCTGCGCAAGATTGAAAAAACCATGCTGCTTGTGAACAGCCTCAAAAAACCGGGGGATGTGCTGGGCGGCATGGAGCCCGGCACAGACGGGCTGTCAAAGGCCCGCGACCGGGACTATGACGTTGTCCGCGCCCTCCTCAGGAGAGAAAGGGACAGTAAAGGCGTGTCCAACCCATGAAGTTCCTGCGCGTGCTGCACGAGCGCACCAGCATCAAGACAAAGGGCATCCTTTACATGATGCTGATGATATCGCTGATATACTTTTCCGTAAGCCTGGTCGTGCTTTCCACCGCGCGCAAGAACATGGCTTTGCAACTGCGGCAGTTCCATTACAGCATCGCTGAAAAGCTTGCCGACACCGCCTCGGACGCAATGATATCCAGGGATTACGGCGCACTGCTGGAACAGGTGATGCAGCTTAAACAGACCTCCCATGTTAAAAGCGTTAAGGCAGTGGACAAGCGGCGGATAATCGTGCTGTCAGACAACCTGCGCGAGATCGAGCGGAAGGACCCCGGCATATTCA
>JAKAGP010000031.1 GCA_021825785.1 Nitrospirota bacterium | reverse complement strand
CAAGGCAGTTTGATTTCGAGGGAGAAAAGCTGGCTGAGGCAATTAGGCTGACCTTCGATCGGCGCGGCACCGAGCTTCCGGACGAAGCCACAGTCTTTACAAAAGACTTCATTGATTCCAAACAGGCCCAGTGGAAGGCGTTCATAAAGAAGCTGAAGCAAGATCATGTTCCCACGTCATTCGCTGATATCGCCGCCGCAGTGAGCGCTTTTCTGGGGCCGCTCGCTGCCGCACTCGCGGCCGGAACAAAGGCACCTGCCCGGTGGTCCGCTCCCCGGCTCCTGGATAAGCAGAACGCGGCATGGGAAAAGTGAATTGAAAGATGCCTCCAGGAGACAGCCTGCCCCAGAAGGAGATATACTCCTGCGGTGAAATACCGCATCGGGTCCAGGTATTTGAAATCCATACAGGTAATAGTCACCGCCACCAAGCAGTGATATAATGGCGAGATACGGGAGGGTAAAATTATGAGAAAAGAGATCTCTCATTGGGAGGAAATGGCTTTTTTGTTAATAGGGACTATCGCCAACAAGAACTCTTATTTTTCAAGATCAAAGTTAATGACCCCGAAAAACCTAAACATCGCAATAATAATTTTAAGGAAGTTGGGCCACAAAGAAAACCCTGAGCATCCAGAAGAAACCCTTCAGAGGACAATCCAGAATTTAAGAGATAAAGGCTATATTGAATTTTTGGGAAGAGGCGAATACAGGCTTACTGAAAAAGGTATTCTTAAAAAACAAGAAATATTCGATAAAGTGGCGGAGAAAATATCCGGGTAATCTGAAAGATAAAGGCTTTCCTGAAATTCTTAGTTAAGGAGCGCCTCCATGAATCAGAAATAGATGGCCCTCATCATTTTGGCTGCGAGTTTCAGTTTTTCCCCATCACGGCTTCTTATCAGGCGAGAGATAAAGAGCTTCAGTTCTTTCGGCGATTTCTCACCGGTATAGTTGAATATCTCTGAAATCTCGATACCCAATGAATCGGCCAATTTTACAAAAGTGTCAAGAGTCGGATTCTCCTTACCCCTTTCGATGCTGCTGAGATACTTTGGGCTGATGCCCATTTTTTCAGCAAGCTCTTCCTGTGACATTTTGTTTGATCTCCTCAGGCCTTGAATGCGAATTCCGATTAGTCGCTTAATTTCCATGGATTATTTTATTGATTCAAAAAAAGAATAAACACCATCCTATACACGTCATTTACTTGACTTTTTCAATCTCATGGGAGTATAAATACTACCCGTGGGTTGAGTATTGTGAAATTTATCTGCCTGTTAGAAGGAGTAAGGAATAAAATGAACGACCGATGCAAGCATATCCTGCTGGCGGACGACAAAAAGGACATTCTGGAACCCCTCGCGGAAGGGTTGCAGGCTTCCGGTAAATTCAAGATATTCACGGCCAAAAACGGCAGGAAGGCACTGGAAATATTCAGGGCTAGCCATGGAATCGACCTTTTGGTTACAGATATAGAGATGCCGGAGATGAGCGGATTCGAACTTCTAGCTCATGTGAAAAAGGATTACCCTGACACTCCAGCCATTGTGCTTACCGGCCACATAACCCACAAAATTAAAGAGCAGCTCAAGGCAATCGGGGATTACGTATGCATCGAGAAACCTGTCAGGGGCCGGGGAACTCTGTCGGATGATAATAAATGAACTGCAGTTGTTCCATTAAAGCCAAATTCGCTTAACTTGAAAATATAGTTTTCCAAGATAAATGGGGCACACGCATGGAGGGAAAAGATAAAAATACCCCAAATGGAGTATGGAAGAAAATAAATGCATAATGATAGCCTTAAAAGGCGGTGAGGTGCTGTCTATAACAGCGACAGCTATGGGGAAGGGGCATAGTTTACCTTGCCGCCTTCATAAGGCAAAAATGCTTCCTCCGCACTGAGTTAGGCCGTTAATAAGGTATTCAGGCTGGAAATTGACAGACCATACTCAGGGATTTAAACTTAAAATTGTAGATTTAGATCAAGCTCCAATTCCATACAATGGATAGAGAGAGCGAAAAACAATTCCTGGTAGCAGACAAATCCCCGGAGACCGGGCCCCTCTACCGCGCCCTCTTTGAGCAATCACCCGACGGCATACTGATAATAGACACTCATGGAAATTTTCTGGAATTCAATGAAGAGGCGCATGTCCAGCTTGGCTATTCAAGGGAAGAGTTTGCAAAATTGGCCATAAAGGACATCGACCCGGTAGAGAGTCCCGAGCAGATACAGACCAGCATAGATCGAATATTAAAAACCGGATTGGGCGACTTCGAGGTCAAACATAGGACCAAAGCCGGGGAACTAAGAGATGTCCAAGCAATTGTGAAGGCAATCGACCTGGCGGGCAGCAAAATCCTTCAATGCATCTGGCGGGACATAACGGAACGAAAGCGCGCGGAGGAGGCGCTGCGGCGCTCAAAGGAAGAGCTTGAGGCAGCCGTCCGGATGCGCACGCTTGAGCTTGTCGGGGCCAACAGGGCGCTTGAGCAAGAATTGACGGAGAGGAAACGCGCTGAGGAAAGCCTCAGACAATCCGAAGAGAAACTGAAGGTGTCCCTTAAGGAAAAAGAAGTCCTTTTGCGGGAGATTTATCATCGGACAAAAAATAATATGCAGGTCATTATAAGTCTTATCAAGCTTCAGCTTGCGTCAGTCACCAATGACAAGACCATGCAGATGTTCAATGATACGCAAAACAGGATAATGTCCATGGCGATTGTCCATGAGAAACTCTATAAGTCCAAGGACCTTTCCAATGTAAACCTGAAAACCTACTTGAACGATCTCGCAGGCTCTTTACTGGAAAGCTATAAAATGTCCCAAAAAATATCCCTGACCATTGCCGCCGAGGATATATTGCTATGCATAGACGTGATTACGCCCCTGGGGCTCATCATCAACGAGCTTATGACCAATTCACTGAAATACGCTTTCCCGGATGGCAGAAAAGGAGAGATCAGAATTGACGCGCATCTTGCCAGCAATGGCGAAATGGAGGTCCACTTTGCCGATAACGGAGCGGGGTTCCCAGAGGGCTTTGATCTCAGGAATGCGAAATCACTTGGCTTAAGGCTTGTGCGCAGCCTAGCGGAAATGCAACTTGGCGGGAAGATCGAATTAAAAAGCAATAAAGGAGCCGAGTTTGTCATCTGGTTTAAGGACTTGAAACGGAACAAAAGACCCTGTAAATGAAAAAAAGAATCATGATCGTGGAAGATGAAGCTGTTGTGGCGATGAGCCTGTGTGATCTCCTTGATCACTGGGGTTACGAGGTTTTGCCGCCCGTAACTTCAGGCGAGGATGCGGTGGAAAGGGCGGCGTTGGAAAAACCGGATGTGATTCTTCTTGATATTAGCCTATCGGGGGAAGTGGACGGGATAGAAGCCGCGCATAAAATAAACTCCTCGGTGAAAATACCGGTCATTTTCATGACGGGGTACGCCGACGAAGAAATAATAGAAAAAGCAAAGGAGGCGAGACCAGCCGGTTTTTTTGTAAAACCTGTGGATTTGGACCGATTGAAAGAAAAGATCGAGTCAGTGGTCCAAAATGGAGATGGAACAATGGTTTCCCAGGCAAAAAAGCATATCCTAATGGTGGACGACAGAAAGGACGTCTTGAAACCCCTGGCAGAAGGATTGAAGGCTACCGGAGAATTCGAGGTATTTACGGCAGAAAACGGCAAAAAGGCGCTGGAAATATTCAACGGCGGCCATGGGATAGACCTTCTTGTCACCGATATAGAGATGCCGGTGATGGACGGTTTCGAGCTTCTGGCGCACGTTAAAAAGGATTTCCCAGCCACTCCGGCCATTGTGCTTACTGGCCACATAACCCACAGAATCAAAGAACAACTTAAAACAATTGGAGATTTCGTTTGCATCCAGAAACCTGTTAGTTTCTGGGAACTCCGGCTGGAGATAATAGATGAACTTCGTATTCACTCCGCACGGGGAGAATATAAAAAACAGAAATAGCCAAAAATGGGAAAATTGAGAATGCCCAAAAGCGAGAAAGCGATTGGGGCGCTTGTCAAGCAGGTGAGGAAATCTTCCGGCCTCTCGCAGATGCAGCTTGCGGAAAAGGTCGGAATTTCATATCAGCAGGTCCAGAAATACGAGAAAGGGGTAAACAAGCTCACTCTTTCGAGATTGAAGTAGATATCCGGGGCACTTGGCGTGCCCGCGAGCCTTTTCCTGGATGAAGAGCCGCTCCTGCTAGGGGAGCAAAAAGGCACGGGGCAGAATGGCCTTTTGAGCGATGAAGCCAGGCTCCTTATGCTTTTCATGAGGATTCGCAGCAGGAAGCTGAAACATGGGTTTATTGAGCTGCTTGAGGACGTCGTAGAAATATCTGATGGCAAGAGAAACTAAAGCGATTATTGCCGGATTCTTTCTCTCGCTTGCTTTGATTCTTTTTGCCCTGAGCCCCGCAGCGGCAGCGACTGATTCTTTGCTTGAGACGGCTAAAGATAGTGCCGCGAAACACCAGAACCGGGCCGATGAGGCCTTGTTGTCCAATATAAAGCAATATTGCGCCGCCAATCTCGGTCGGGGTTATTTCTTAAAGGTGCAAAAGACGTACAATGGCGGCTATCTTTTCATTTGCAGTCAAGTGGGCGATGAAAATGGAAAAGATATCTCATACCGCAGCTTGGCAGGAAGAAATTAAGGCGTGTGAGGAGGCCGAAAACTCGTTGCTTTTTTTAAAACAAAATATCTTATGCCTTGACCTCTTGACAGGAGTGGGCACGCAACTTAAAATCATGTAACTTAGCCATTTCCTTGTCCACGAACGGAAAGGGGCAACTTCTAAGATGAAGACGATAGTGCTACTGTTACTAGGGACTTTGATTGCCGGGTGCGTTACTGTAGGTCATACGTTTAGCGTTAGTGGTTTAAGTTCGATCAAACCTGGCATGTCAGAAACGAAAGTAGTATCTTTGCTGAAAGCTGAACCCGATGCAAGAAATACGTACGCAAATGGTACTTATTTGTTGCAGTGGATGTACGTTCATGGTACTCCTGTAGGCGGCAATAGTAAACATGTTGCACTCCTATTTGGTTCAGATCACCGATTGCTTAGAGTTGTTGAACAAAGTTCGTTTTGAGGAAATTCCCCTCAGCCAGCCCTTGATTTCCCACCACGCCCACATAGCTCAGTCACTCTGCCTTTAAAAAAAAGATCGACCGCAAGGAGGAATTAGCTATGATTCTCGATGTTCCGCAATATTACCAATCAAAAAAGGATTATTCATGTGGTCCAATGGCAATTAGAATGGTTGCAGATTATTATTTAAAAAAAGAAGCGCGGGAAATGACCGCGACGGAATGGCTATCAACTCTTGAAATCACAATGAATAATAATATCAGGAGAAAATTGGGAACCAAGAGAGAAGATTTCGTCCGCGCATTGAGGAAGCTTGGTTTTACCACACGGTCCATAAAGGGTTCGAATTACAAAGCCAGACTCAAATCAATAAGCGATGCAATTGTTCGAAAGCACCCGGTTATAATTTTTTGCATTATGAAACCGAAAAGAAACAAATATCTGCATTTTGCGGTCGTTGTTGGAATCGATAATGATTCAATTTATGTCAGAGACCCTTATCCGAGAACACGAAATACACAGAGACCACGAAAAATATCATTAAAGAATTTTGAAGCAATAAGTCCGGCAATCGGCGGGCTTGTCTGGGGACGTTCAAAATGGGGCGTCGAAGTGATTAAATAAGCGAAAATTTTTCTACTTCTGTATCTTTGGCCTCACATCCTCGATCTCCTTTATCTTTCCTTCCCTCAGACTCTCGAAATATGACACCGTTTCCCCGAAGGTCTCGGCGTTGAATGGCGTGTAATATGAGGATATCTCCCGGCCGTCCTGCATCCGGACGATGAATGGTCCGCCGAAAAAGCCGTCCTTGATAAGCCCCCGTGAGATGGCCTCCTTCTCCCGGCGGAGAAGGCAAACGACCGAATAGAGGATGTTCCTTTTTAGCTCCTTGTCGGAGTCCATGAGGGCGATATCCGGGTTGCCCTTGCCGAGCTTCTTGGCCGCCTCTTCGAGCACCCCGGCCTGGAAGTATACGTGCCCGTCCGGCATTGAGAAGGCGCTCCACCGCTGGCCATCCAGGCGGTTGATATAAGGCTTCAGCTCCGCCAGGAACCTTTCGGCATCGAACCAGGGAAGAGGGACTTCCTTCAGCTTGACCTTCTCTTTTTCTTTCTTGGCATGGGTGATAAATATACTATCTTTTTCAGCCCGGTTCATATCCGCCTTTGGGGCTGGCTGAAGTATTTCTTCCGGTTTGTCAGGCTCCGCGCCGGGCCCGCCCGCGGCGGGGCGATCCTGGATGTTACTGGCAATCTCCGTTCGCCTGGCATCCTGGTCCGCTTCCTTGAGCTTTTCTCCAAGCAGCCCCTTTGGGTACCTGTGGTGGTCGACAATGGCCTTATTGACCTCGTCCTTATAGGGAAGCTCTGCATAGCCTAGGAGGCCCTCCAGAACCGTTACACTTATAAGTGGGTGGTCTCCCAGAGAGTAAAGCGTTTTTCGGAAAGAGGGGAGTTTACCAAGATCATGGCCCAAGGAGGCGATCAGGACCTTGGGAAGCATCGCGGCGGAGCTCTTGAAGGTTTTTATCATCTCTTCCGCCACATTCAAGATGTGCCGGTAGAGTTTCACCCCAGCCAGAACGTCGTAGGCGTTTTTGTCCGTGAGGCCCTCGGCCTCACCCTTCCCGTTGACGACGGACGGGCAGTCCCCCTCCCGATCGAGAAGTTGAAGAATTTCCCTGACCACGCCGCCGGCGGGGGTGGCGGAGAAGGTCCGCTCTTTTACGTACTCGTCATAAAAATCCTGTATCTCCGGATGTTCGAAGGCGGGGTTTTCGGCCTCCGCGGGTAGAGACTGACCGGCCTGGTTCCTCCAGAGGCACGCAAGCTGCTCCAGGGATATCTCCGAGTTTCTGTGTCTCGACCAGATGGTGGACAGGGCCTCCAGGGCGATCTCCTTCTTGCCGCCCTTTTTCCGCGAAGGAAGGCCTTGTCCGGGCCCGGCGGATGGAAAAAGCGTCTTCCAGAGGCCATAAACGGCCGCGACGATGCCGGCAATGAATATTATCTCAGTCATCAGCGTGCCCCGCCCCCGGAATTATTTGCCTCCATCCCTTCCTCGGCGCTGATATTTGGCAGCTTTATGTGGACATAGGGGTTCGAGACGTCCTCGGTCTTTCCGACGTAGGCGCCAGAGTAGCCCATCATGTAGAATTTTCTGGCGGGAAGATTTAGCACGTCCTGCGGCTTAAGCACCGGCTCTTCCATCTGCCTCACCGTCATGCCGCCGCCCACGCTCAGTATGGGAGCGTACTTCGCCTTTTCTCCGAAATGGTCGGCCACGTACTGGGCGGTCTTCGCGTCCGGGACCCTCATGAAGAGCTTCGTATTGGTGTTGTCCAGTATCACGTTTGCGTAGTCCTCGCCCAGGGCTGCGTAAAGCTGGCTTACGGACTGGGAAAAACCGTGCACCCACACGCCGGCGCCGCCGGCCTTGGCGAAGAGGTCGTCTATGCCGTAGTAAAGGACGTTCTGGGCCTCGTCTATGTAGAGGCAAAGCGGGGGCGTCACCTTCCGCCCGGAGGCAAACACCCTGCCCACGAAGCTCTGTATCATCGAGATGACCACCTTCCCCAGGGTGTAGGCGGCCCTCCTGGTGATAAGAGAGGCAAGCTGGACGATCATTATCACACGTTTGCCTTCCTCCAGCCGCTTTAAAAACCTGTTTTCATCGGCGCGGCCTATAATCTTCCCGATGTTGCCGGAGGTAAGCTCCATGAGGGCCACACGAAGGGAGGAGGAGACCTTCCCGTAGTAATCCTGCGGGGAATCGAGGATCTTCTGCATGTCCGAGGAAAGCTGCCGGGCCTCATCAGAGTCTATGGAATCGATCTCGGCCTTGAGATGTTCCAGGTCGGTATGTGAGATCCGGTTTTTGACGTCGTTTAGATTGAAGAGGGGAGGTTTCCCCTCGTTCCTAGCCAAGAGGATGAGGCCCTGGACCACGACCAGGCTTACCTCGTAGGCGACATTGTAGAAAAATTTCTCCTTTCCGACCTCGACGCCGGAGACTATGTGCCCCACAAGCTCCTCGGGCATGAAATAATAGGCCAGCGGGTCTATGATGGCACTGTAGGCCGGAAATACCGGCGTGACGAGCATAAGCTCCTCCTGCCTTCCCTCCTCGAAGGCCGTCTGGACTATCTTGGAGAAAATCTCCACATCCCCCTTGGGGTCTATCAGGACCACGCTGTGGCCCTTTCTTATGTCCTGCTCAGCCATGTTCTCTATGACGCGGGTTTTGCCCACACGCGTGGTACCAAAGCACCAGAGATGGCCATTCCGGTGGGCGTCCGGGATGGATATCTCGATATTGCGGGTGGGATCGGCGAGTTTCTGGCCCCGGCCCAGTATGAGCTGGCTCTCCTTATTTCTCCTGGGCAAAATGGACGATTATCCTTTCCTTAAGCTCATTGGAGACCGCTTTTATGCACTCCATGGGGACTTTGCCATCCGCCTCCACCAGGCTGAAGACCCCTGCGGCCCTTTTCACGCACCTGACCCTTATGGCCAGGAGCTTTTCCGAAAGCTCCCTCCGGATAAGCCCCTCCGTGAGGCTCCGCGATGTCCTGCTCAGGGAGACCTTCAGGACAGGGACGCGGCCGTTTGAGGATGGCGTTACGCTCGATACGTAAAAGTTAAAGTAGTCGCCGGTCCGGCAAAGGCCCCTTTCCTTTGGCGTCTGCTGCTCCCTCTCGCATACGCCGACCACGAGCTTGCCCGCGCCGCCGTCCAGTTCGACAAATATGCGTTCCTCGAACACCGCCGCGATGTGCCCGCCAATGATCCCGCCCGCCAGAAAGCGGAGTTTTTCATAACCGTGTGCCGTGGCCTCCTCGTGAAGGGCGGAGACGATGCCGTACTTGATCGCCCGGAGGATGTTCTTTCTGAGCCGCTCCACGGGTAGCCTCTCGACCCCGTTTTCCCGGAACACGTATATTTCGCACCCCTCGCCGGTCAGCATGCATTCCACATCGGAGCGGAAAATTACGGAAAGCGTGGAGGATATGGACCTTTCGATGGCCGCTTTCGCCTCGTCAAATGGAAGCTCGTACTTCTCCGCGACGGCCCGGAGGTCAGCGCCGTCTGAAATATCTTTTAAGAATCGCATAGACCCTCCTCACGTATTGCGCCCTTTTTGCGTCATTCGAGGCGTTGTAGCAGCCCACGGCCTTCCAGGTGTAGCCGTACCTTCTGACGCACCTGGCCAGTATCCAGGCACCCGCCTTTACATTGGTGCATGGGTCTCCCAGGGACCGCCAAACGCCAATGCCGAACCTCCGGGCCCAGGCGGAGTTGATTTGCATGAGGCCGTAATCATATGTGCCATTTTGGTTCCAGTTGATGGCCCAAGGGCTGAAATCGGACTCGACCTTAGCGATCGACCACAGGAGGCGCGGGGACACACCGTACTCCGCCCCGGCGGTCTCGAAACAGAAAGCGTGGGCAGGGGCGGCGGATGAAAAAATGAAGATCAAGGCAATAAAGATCCTTTTTATGTCCATCTATAGTGATATAGGACGAGGGCAACTTTAGCGGGCTATTTTAGGCAGGCCCGTTCAGGTCCGGGACGCAATGTTTCCACCAGGAAAAGACACTTTTGATGGCCGAGGCTGGGTCTTGATAACCCCTTCAACTCCGCGCGGTTTGTAGAACGCGGCGGATATAAGAGTACGACCTGTAATTTGGTGTGTACATGATTCCTGCCAGAATAAAGT
>JAKAGP010000030.1 GCA_021825785.1 Nitrospirota bacterium | reverse complement strand
CTGCCGCTGAATGTTTTTGCGCAATATTTTTTAATTTTCGCCGGAGCGGCGCTGGCCTCGATCTGATCTTTCGCATCTTCCTCCTGCCGGATGCACGAGGCTTGCAGGGAATAGCTGTCTTTGAATGTTTTTGCGCAGTATCCTTTTATATCTGACGGCGCGCCGCTGGATTCAACCTGCTCTTTCGCGTTCTCTTCCTGCTGGATACAGATCTCCTGCAAAGAATAGCTATCGTGGAACACGCTTGCGCAGTATTCGCGGATATCCGCCGACGCCGTGGCGGCCAGGCTTAAAACCAAACCGGCCATTATTACCCTTTTCACTCTGCCCCTCCTATTCCCATTTGTCTTTTTCTTTCGCGGCCTCAATTGTCTGCCATTGCATATTGGAAGGATCGTCCGCGCCGCCGCGCTTCAGAGGCACGATGTGATCGATGACCCAGCCGGGACAAGCACCGTATGCCTTACCCGTTGACGGGCACGGATGAGCCCGCTTGAAAGCGTCTTTCGCCGCCGCGCTTCGCTTGTATTTGTGAGCGTGCCGCCAGTAATCGTGCCGCCGATAATAATGATATCCATAATGACGCTTATGGTAATGATGATAATAGGAATAATGAGATCGGGCCTGCGCTTGCCCGGCCCAGGCGGTCAGTAACAGAGCCAGGGCGGCAATCAAAAGCGCTTTCATTTCCCCTCCTCTTTTTTGTGGGTCCGGGCTGCTCTGGATCGCCCTATCTCCCCTTCGCCTTTTCGCTAAACAGATGAAAGAAACCCCAATACAGTAGAGCAAAAAATAAACTTATTACAACAGCAAGGGTCAGGTAGTTTTTCCATATGCCGTTTCGAACATGCAAAACGAGAAATTCCAAGATAACAAACGCAGTGGTGAATGCCAGGCAAATTTTTAAAACGGCCTCCTGCGCTTTTTTATACTGCTCTTTCTGTAAATGTTTTTTCACGGGATGTCCGCAATCCAGGCAGCTATCGGCCTCGGCGGAAATCGAGCGGCCGCAATTAGGGCATGAGACCATGTAAGGGCCTGAGACTGGTTTTGCAATGGCGATATTTACATCGCGGCCGGCAACAGTATTATTGTTCCCTGTGACTTCGATTTTCTTGTCCTGGCCACGGGTCATTTTAACCTCATGATAATTCCATACAGTTTTTTCAGGTCACGTTCGCCTAATTCCGTCAGGGATTCCACCGCTTTGCCAAGCTTAATAGCGACAAGCTCATACACCTGCGGTTTTGAAATTCCCAGCGCCCGCGTTTTAGTCCAGATCGCCGTGTAATGCTCTTTCCGCCAGGCATCGTTATCACGGCGGCGCAGCTTCGGCCTCAGGATGGCTTTTTGCTGAGCAAGCCACAATAGGACATCGTCGTATTGGTCCTGGAATAATTCATGATAGGTGCTTGCCCTGAATTTCCTTTTTAATCGGCCCCACCAATGAGGAAACAGTTCATCCCGCGACTTGCCGGCTATTACGCCGATATCCACCAGCTCGGTCAACTTTTCTTGAATTGTCTGTTTCTGCGCTGGGGTAATATGCTCGGCTGTAGGATTAACTTTATATCTTTTGGTTACACGCGCGTTGATATTTACGTCCCGACCGGCCGTTATATTCCCGTCTCCGTTTACGATAAAATCAGCCATGGGCGGGGGCGGTGGTGCTTGCCGGGCCGTCTTCCTCGCGCCGCGCCGCTGGGCCTCTTTTAAAAAACTGATGATCTTTTCCTTCCTCTCGGTCATGATGTCCCCTCTTATGACGCCAGTTTTACGAGTTTCAAAACCCTGCCAGGCAGGGATGATATTTTAGAACGGTCCTCGGCGATCTCTTCATATATAAGCACGATAAGCTCGGCCTTTTTGGCGGGCGGAAGGTGAAGCTGCTCTTTCTGGAATATCTCCTCGACGGTTTGTATTATTTCTTTCATCAGGCCGAGATCGAAAACCTGCTTATTTGCCCCAATTTCAGGTGCAGTAGGAGCGCCCGGTCTTTTAGAACTAAAAATCCTGTTTCCCTCGTAATCCAGGTCAATTAATTCATCCTGGACTATACCGGGTTGTGCGGTGCGTTCGATATAGCCAGTAAGATCAGAGGAATCCAGCTTGCCGGATTCCTCACGGTCGAGTATTTTTACTTGCGCTACTTCATAGTTCTTGTCTTCCAATATTTTCAGAATATTCCGGTACGCATACGGTCCTGTGCCTTTATAGCCTGAGCGTGTTTCGTCGCCGCTCATGGAAATAATGCCGGTCGCTTTCTTAACGACAAAGCCGTTTGCCATTCCGCCGCCTCCCATTGGGCGGTAAGTGACTATCACGACCTTTTCGACGCGCTCCATAAGCTGTGCCCGCATCCATGCCTCAGCTGTCTCGGGGTGGTCAGGCGAGTACATCCATCCCTTGCCAGTTAAAAGCCAGTCCATATTTATGGATTCTCGCTTGCACAATAAGGCTATTTTGTCCGTAGGAATGCTCTCTCTTCTTTTCCTCTCAGCAAAGGCAGTTTTGCTTAAGCCTAATAAATCAGCAATATCGGCATCGTGCTTCAGGCTTAAGCAACTCTTTAAACGCCCTATTACTCCAGAAAAGTTATTCATATAAGTGATTCCAATATGAACTTTTATCTTGACAACGTTCATAAATATGGATTAATCTGAACGTGGCTAAGAAATCAGCCTTTAAGGAGTAAAAAAAAGTGAAAAAGCCAAATGTCAAAGCAATGCTGGTGCTGAGGGGCCTCAAGCAGGCCGACCTCGCGGGCAGGATCAACGTCACGCAGCAGTTTTTCAGCCAAGTGGTAAACCGCAAGCGCACATCGGCCAGGGTCCAGCTGTTCATAGCGGATGTGCTCCAGATGAAACCGGAGCTCCTCTGGCCGCGCGACGGCCACGGCAGGAGAGCGGCATAATGGAAAGATTCCGGACAAGCCGGAATGACAAGCTCCGTACTAACCTCCCCGCTCAGGGTGCGGCGGTGCCTAACCTCCCCGTCGCGCCCGCTTTTTTTGATGCGCAATTATACCCTTTTTTTGCCCGGTGGGGAAATGACTAAGCGGAAAAAAGAATCGTCATTGCCCCTCTTTGAATGGGTGCGCCGGGCCGAGCAGCTCGCCAGGCAGTCGGGCAACCCGCCACGCGGCAGCCTGGACATCGAGAAGGAACTGAATGCAGCCATCAGTGAAGACATCAGGCACGCCCAGGACGAAACCGGGCGCGAGCTGTCCAGGGCCGAGGTTGCCGCCAGGATGACGGACCTGGCCGGCACGGAGATCACGCTAACCACGCTGAATAACTGGACAGCCGAAAGCCATCCTCATTCAATCCCCGCAAAATACCTTCCCGCGTTTGTCGTAGCAACAGGCGGCCAGCGCCGCGCTGCCGAATGCCTCTCCCGCCATTCAGGGCTTTTCATGCTGCCCGGCCCGGAGGCCCTGCGCGCGGAGATACAGAAGCTGGACGAGGATATCAGCCGCAAGAAATCAGAAAAGCTCAAGAGGATGCTTTTCCTGAAGGAAATCGAACATGGAGGGTCCAAGTGAAAATTGAAATTCGCCTTAGCAGTGAAAGGGTCCTGTTGCTGGCCTTCGATGGGGAGCAAACCCTGGAGGACAGTCTCTTTATCGAAGGGAGCTACATCAGCTACAGCCCGCGCTTCGACAGTTTTTATTTTTGGAAGAGCGGCGGCGCTGGTTGTCACCATTGCGTCTGTGTAATCCCGGAAAATGCGCAGTGGGTGGAACTATGACAGATAACCGTTACCGCATCGACGCGGTATATCAGGCGGGGCAGGTGCTTGAGGTCGTGGCGGACTCCAGGGAGCCTATGGGGCCTTCGGAGATCGCCGCGGCCCTGGGCATCAAAATCAATGCGGCGTTCAGGCAGTGCGTAACGCTGGACGAGATGGGCTGGCTTAAGGAAGTGAACAAGAAATACGTCCTGGGCGACAGGCTCGCGCTCTTCTGGGCGAGGTACAAAACAAGGCGGGAAGCGGACCTGGCCCGCATTCAAAACGAACTGAAAAATCTCGAAATACATCAGGAGGGCACGGAAATTGGCGGGGAAAAAGCGGCTTGATCCGGAATCGGCAGCAGCTTTATCGGTCGTGAAAACAGAACTCGATCAGCGGAAGATCGCGGCAGGCGAACAGCAGTTAAGAGAGCGGGCTATTGCGGAAGTTTTTGAGATGGCTGGCCGCATCAAGGCAACACACTTCGTCAAGAGTCAGTCGGAATTTTTTACGCTGGTGGCGCTCAAACAGGTCAAGGACAACAAGGAATACCGGGAGCGGTTCGATATGACCTGGGACCAGTTCTGCCAGCATGTCGGGCTCAAGCGGCGGACAGTGGACGAGAACCTTCAGGACCTGACCCCGTTCCGGGCGGAATTTTTGGCAAGTTTTAGAAATTTTCTCGGAGTGGATTTTAATAAAATCAAATACTTAGGTCAGGCAATTTCGGCGGAATCCGCCAAAATTGAGGATGGGGCTATACATTACAACGGCGAGATAATCCCCGTCACGCCTGAGTATGCCGAAGATATCCAGGCCGTCCTTGAAACTATCGAGCACAACCTCGAAGAAACCAAGGCCACCCTGAAGGCAAACGAACGTCTTCTGAGGGACAAGGACAGAGATAAAGCCACCCTTCAAAAGAAGCTGGACAAGCTCGAAGGTAAGGCGGCAAAGCAGGGTCTGAGCGCCGAGGAAGAGGCATTCGTTAAACAACTGGCCAACCTTGAAAAATCCTTCGAGGGATATGCCCTCCAGGTGGACCCTGCCCGCATGCAGAAAGAGCTTGCCGAAGCCACGCCGCTCATGAAGGCGAAGCTGATAGGCGTCCTTAAAACCTTCAAGAGCCAGATCGATTCGGCGTATGACACGGCTATTGAGATGTACGGTAAGCCCTCTGATGCCGATGAGAAATGGACGCCAGGCGCGGGCGCGGCGCTTCCGGCTGATGTCAATGGGGGCAAGAAATAACCATGTGGCAAGTGGACCTTGCTGGTGAACTGAAGTCCGTCCGGCCCACGGAGCGCAAGGCCATCATTGCCGGGTATGCCGTGCGCACTGGCTTGAGTGTTCAGCGGCTTTACGCCATCGCAAAGGAACACGGCTTTACTTCGGGACGGAAAAAGCGCGAGGATGCGGGCGAGCTGAAAAGCGAGATCACGGACGGCCAGATAGATTTTGTGGCCGCGCTGATCGCCGAGAGCGCCAGGGACAAGAAGGGCGTGATCATGCCGGTTGAGCGGGCCTTGCAGATCGCCGTGGATAACGGCGTGATCGAGGATGGGCAAATCTCGGTGGGGCGCATGCAGCAGATACTCCGGGAACGGCAGGTGAACAAGGCCGCGCTGAATGCTGAGCGTCCGGCCACGGAGATGCGCAGCCTTCATCCGAACCACTACCATGCGATAGACGCCTCCATTTGCGTGCAATACTACCTTAAAAACGGCATGACATCCGTCATGCGGGAGCGGGAGTTTTATAAGAACAAGCCCGCTAACACAGAGAAGGTCAAAACCCGCCTTATCCGCTATCTTTCCGTGGACCATTTTTCCGGTCTTTTTTATCCGTATTACTTCGATGCGCCCGGCGAATCGCAAAGCAATCTCTATGACTTTCTCGTGAAGACGTGGCAGCCGAAGGGAGACAGTCGTTACCCGTTTCAGGGCGTACCATACGGCATCCTGTGGGACCGTGGCAGCGCGAATATCTCGCGCGCTATCACGGCGCTCCTTCAGGACGGCCTGGAGATCGAGCTTCCGGATGGCATGCCTTACAACAAGATGCGCCAGGGTGTGGTTGAAGTGATGCACAGCATCTGGGAGCAATGGTTCGAGAGCGGCCTGCGGTTCGATCCGGCCACATCCATCGAGCAATTAAATGCCTGGGCGCACGATTTCGCGATCTGGTTCTGCGCAACGAAAAAGCACACGCGCCACGGCATGACCAGGTCTGCCTGCTGGCTCCAGATCAAGCCGGAGCAGCTGCGCCTCTGCCCTGGAAAAAGCATCCTCAACGATCTGTTCGCCAATCCCGCCAAGGAATGCACTGTGGACGCGCATTACAACATCAGCTTTCGGGGCGAGGAATACAAGCTCTCCCACGTGCCCGGCCTTTTCCGGGGTGCAAAAGTTCAGGCGGTATTGAAACCGTATATCTGGCCGGCAATCGAAGTGCTGCACAACGAAACGCGCTATCAGGCCACGCCGTTTAAGCGCCTGGAGGGCGGTTTCAGCGAGCATGCGGCCATCATCGGCCAGGAATTCAAAGCGCCCAAAGAGACTCTTACGCAGCAGGCGGAAAAGCGGTTCGAGAATATGGCCTACGGTGAGGCCGGGGAGAAGAAAGGCGCGGTCCCGTTCGAGGGGATCACGGTGTTTGGCAATCACGCGGACAAGGTCGATATCACGTACATCCGCAAGCAAGGGACGCCTATGGAGGTGGACAAGGGCGTTGCCGACGCCGAGGTGCCGGTCATCGATCTTATCCGCGAGATCGCTCGCCTGCCGCAAGATGGAAAAACCAAGATGACGGCCGCGCTGAACGCAAGCATCCGGGCCGAGTTCGGCGCAACTGTCGGCAGAAAGAAAATGGAGGAGGTGATAGAGGCAATTAAGGCGGGGACGTGGACGGCAGCAGGGAAGGATTCCGGACAAGCCGGAATGACAAAAGACACAGAAGTAAGACGGGCTGTAAACGAGTCGTAGAGGCGCGGTTTCCGCGCCGGGCAGAAATTCACTCATGGAGGGTGATAGAGGTGGCAGGCAGTTTAGCAGCGAAAGCGCCGTACAATCCGATTCTGCTCCGGGCTCTTGTTGCCCAGGTAGGGGGCATGTCCCAGGGCGAAATATCCCGCCGCACAGGTTACGGCAAATCCACGATCAATCTTACCCTTAGCACGGGCATCCTGCCTTCACTGGTAGATAAGGACGAGTTTATGTCCACGGTGGAAAGTTACGTGCAACAAAACCCGGAGGCGATGAGATGGCTTAAGGCCCTTAACGCGGGGCTTGTGGACCTGTGGAGGCCCGTCAGCGATTTCGGCATTACGGTTGGAAAGCAGACGATGCCGGTGGATTTAGGGAAAAGGCAGATGGAAGTGCGCAGGCGCGAGGCAGTCGTGCCGGGTAATCCGCACGAAATAATCATGGAGGTGGACAGAGAGATGCTGAGCATGGACGCAAAAAAGCAGTTCCAGCTGTTCAAGAACCCGTTTATTGATGATGTGGCAAAAGAGTCGGACGTATTCATGTCGGACGAGCACAGGTACATACAGGCCGCCATGCTGGACGCCGCCAAGCATCGGGGCTGCATCGCCGTTATCGGCGAGGTGGGCAGCGGCAAGAGCACCATCCGCAAAAAGGTGATGATGGAGCTGGAAAAAAGCGGCGAGCAGATAAAGGTCTGCTACCCGCAGATCATCGACAAGAAGAAACTCACCGTGGAGCACCTATGCAACGCCGTTATCATGGACTTCGGACAAACCCCGAAGCAGGACCGGGAGGCTAAGGCGCGCCAAGTAATCAAACTGCTGACGGACCGCGCAAAGGCAGGCGGCGATACGGTCCTCATGGTCGAGGAGGCGCACGATCTATCGGTGCCCGTGCTCAAGTACCTGAAGCGCTTTTCCGAGATCGAGCTTGGTTACAGGAAGGTGATCGGGATAATCCTCATCGGGCAGCCGGAGCTTGGCGATCTCTTTGACGAGCGCATGCACTTCGAGATGCGCGAGGTCACCAGGCGTTTCCAGATCGCGCACATAAGCGGCCTGAACGGCAACATGGGTGATTACCTGGAGCTGAAGTTCAAGTTGGCCGGGGCGGAGATAGGCGAGATCATCACGAAGGACGCCATTACCGCGCTCTCCAAAAGGCTGACCACGCGGGACGCGAAGGAAAGGACGGCCTCCACGGCGTATCCGCTTACCGTGAACAATTACATCGTGAAGGCCATGAACCTGGCTGCGGAACTTGGCGAGCCCATTGTAAACGCGGAGGTCATAAACCAGCTATGAAAAAGGACAACCCTTACGTTTGCGACGAATGCAGCCGCGAGGTGAAAAAGGGCGGCTATTACATGCGCCGCCAGATTGCGTGTCTGGAGACGGACGGCCTGGTCACGCTGATGATAGTTCCGGCGATCCCGGCGTTCAATCCGGAGGATTACGACAACCATCTGTGTTGCAGGAATTGCCTTACAACGCACATAGACGGCATTGCGGCGAAGCTGACGGAAAAGAAGGTAGCGGCATGATGACCATCACGCCTGGCGAGCTTAGCGCGGTCATATTAGGCTGCTTTGCCATTGGCCTGGTGTTCGGGTGGAGCTTGAGATGAGCCGCCAGGCGAAGACGCCGCCCTGCTATCTGCAAAGGGCCGAGCCGATTACGTACAAGCAGTTTCTGGCCTGGGGACGCAGGGGCCACCCTGCGCCTGTGCCTCGCAAGGCATCCAAAGGCATCTGCCGGTACGCCTGCAAAGGCTGTGAGTGCGCGTCTAAGGAGCCTCTTGCGAAAAGCATAAAACAAAAGCGGTATTGCCCGGTGGCATTCTGGTGCTGTGAACACGCGAGGTGGTATTGCATAGGCTCGCCGGGGAGCGATTTGGCGGGGTGTAGATGGGGGTGCGCGGCGAAAGGCGGATGCCTTGATAGTTGGCGCATAGATACCCAGGAAAAAGAAACGTCGCTGGATGCCCACTTCACCAGGGCGGCAAACAGGAAAAGCGAGATGCTGTTATTCGCGGGGGTGGATTGCTTATGAACTGTCCAAAATGTAAGGCCGGGATGTACCAGGTCTTTGAAGCTCACATGCTGATAGACGTCTGTCCGATCTGCGGCAAGCGGGTATATCCGCGCGCGCAGGAAGCAGCCGGTTTGATCAGGAGATGCCAGTGCTGCAATAAGCCGCTTCCCGAAGACGAGCGATTTGCTACATGCGAGAGCTGCCGGAAAAAGCAGCGCGAATACGCAAAAAACCGGAATTGCGGTCAGGGCATTTGCGCGATCTGTGGTGAGGAATTTACAAAGAGGAAGCCGGACCAGCTTGCATGCGGGCCTGTTTGCGGGTCACAAATACAGGGGCGGGCAATGCGCAGGCGCTCTTGTCTCCCCGCAGGTTTTCATGATCACTCAATTAGTTCGGGTCGTATGACCAAAGTCAAAGGAGGTGCTTTTTAAATGGCACGTAAAAAGGTAGTGCCCACTATGAAGGCGTGGGCGGACGTGGACGTGGCGCTCAGGCGCATCGGGTTTCTGAGAATAGAATTCGACTGTATAGAAGATGCCATGAACGGCGAGATCATGCGCGCTAAAACGAGCGCGGCAAAGAAGGTCGAGCCTCTCCTCGCGGAGATCGCCAGGCTGGAGGCCGAGATGCAGGTATTTACGGAAGCGCACCGGGAAGGCCTTGGCGCAAAGCAGTCCTTGCAGCTCACATTCGGGACGGTCTCTTTCCGGAAGAGCACCAGGCTCATCATATCGAGCGTTAAAAAGGCCGTGGCGCAGATACGCGAGAAGCTCGGGGCCTCGTACCTGCATATCAAAGAGAGCCCGGACAAGGACGCGCTGGACAAGCTGGATGACAAGACCCTCGCCTCCGTCGGCGTGAAGAGAAAGAGCGGCGAGACCTTCGGGTATGAGGTGGATTACAAAAAGATTTCAGAGGAGGCGGCATGCAATACGATGTTTTAGTGCGCTCGGATGGACAAACCCACTATGCGCGCGTAAAGGGCATGAATATCACTGTAAGCCGCACGAGCAGCGAAAAGGCGGCTGTTAAGGCGGCAGCAGAGAAGCTATTTGGGCATACAAAGTTTTTCGCCCAGCTTGTGAAAAAGCTCGGCCAGAGAAACATGAAATGGGAAGAACTCTGGGTTGTCGAAACGGAGGAGGCGGCGTGAGCAAGAAACTTATCCGGACGCCTTATGTCCACGTTGAAAAGGGCTGGCCAGTGGTGATCGCCGGTGGCCTTGGGGACTCGTGCTGGTCTCCCTACCTTTTAAAGCCCAATGGTTCATTGCAACGGTGCTGCTATTTCAAATGCCGCTGGACCAGTAAGGCAGCACTCCTGGACCTGAGAGCTTATATGACC